>WAQV01000045.1 GCA_015520065.1 Candidatus Pacearchaeota archaeon
TTCTTTTATCATTTTCAGTTTTTATTGTTTTATTTTTTTTAAATGTATTGGCTCTATTAAAAATCTTTTTTCTTTTTTATAATCATTGATTTTTACAATATATGCTCTTCCTCTCTTGCCTTCTATAAGGCCTGTTCTTCCTTGCAGCCTTTTTGGGAAACTGTAATTAACTGACTGCTCTATTGTAACTGCAACACTGTCTCCTTCTTTAAATTCCTGAAAGTACTTGCTAAGCTGAATCTTCCCTCTGGTTCTTATTGGCTTTCTTTTTGCCATAAATAAATCAGAAATAGGTGCTTTAAAAAACTATCTTTTAGTGGATTTTCCATTATTTTTAAGAGATTCTCAGAGAATTACTCATCCGCTTCATTGGTTGGTTCCTATTCTCTCAGGGTCAAGATTATATAAATCCCCTCTTGCTCTAGCATCCTCCATATTCTTGAGGATTGCATTAAACATCTTATCACCCCAAACACTCTTTCCACAAGACGCGCAAAAGTCAATTACACTCTCTTCAGGAACCTCTTTTGAACAATAAATACATTTTTTTGCCATTTTGATTATAAAGGTTGTTGGAAATCTGCGTTTTTAAATCTTTTTGAGAGTTTTTTTGAAACTTTGCGAGAGTTTTTATAACAAAACAATTAAAAATCTCCGAGGATTTTTTTAGGTATGCCATATGATATTATTGTCGGAAGAGGTGATGCTGAGAAAAAAGCCTTCAAGGGTAAAGGGCTTATATTCATTGGGAAAAACTATGTTAGGATGGGTCAGTATACTTCTTTAAGCAACAATATTTATATGGATGTTGCCAAAAGCCACGTAGTTCTTGTTGCAGGAAAAAGAGGCTCTGGAAAGAGTTATTCTTTAGGAGTTATTGCAGAGGAAATATCCAATCTTCCAGAGGAAGTAAGCCAGAATATCTCTCCTTTGATTTTCGATACAATGGGAATTTACTGGACAATGAAGTTTAAAAATGAAAAAGACAGGGAGCTTTTAGAGGAATGGGGGTTAAAGTCAAAAAGCCTTCCTGTAAGAATTTTTGTTCCTTTTGGGCATTATGAGTTTTATATTGAGAAAGGAATTCCTGCAGACGAGAAGTTTGCTTTAGATATTGCTGAGATGACATCTGAAGACTGGATTACCTTGTTTGGGTTGGACATTCTAAATCCTGTTTCTGTTTTAATTGAAAGAACAATAAGCAGCATGAGAAAAGGAGAGTTTTTTGCAATAAAGGATGTAATACAGAAAATAGAGACGGATGAGAAATCTCCAGCAGATGTAAGAAATGCAGCAGCCTCTCTATTTGAGGCTGCAGACAGCTGGGGAATTTTTGCAAGAAAAAAAGAAGATGCTACTGAGATTTCTGACTTGTTAAATGCAGGAATTACTTCTGTATTGGATTTAAGTATATATAATGCTGTTGGAAGTTTCAATGTAAGGGCATTGGTCATAGGGCTTGTTTCAAGAAAAATCTTTAATCAAAGAATGGCTGCAAGAAAAGCAGAAGAGATTAAAGCAGTCTCTAAGTGGCTGGAGATGATTTCATCTGCAGAAAAAAAAGAGCACCCTCTTGTCTGGATTTTTATTGATGAGGCTCATGAATTTCTGCCAAAAAACAAAAAGACTCCTGCAACTGATGCTTTAGTTCAGCTTTTAAGAGAGGGAAGGCAGCCAGGCATTTCATTAGTTCTTGCAACGCAGCAGCCAGGACAGATTCATACAGATGTTATGACTCAGTCAGATATTGTCATCTCTCATAGAGTTACAAGCAAACAGGATATTGAGGCTTTAAATTTAATAATGCAAACTTATCTTGCAGAAACAATACATCAGCATATGAACAATCTTCCAAAACTTAAAGGGTCTGCAATAATTCTTGATGATAATTCAGAGAGGATTTACTCAATGAGGATCAGGCCGAGATTTACATGGCACGGAGGCGAAGCTCCAAGTGCAGTCAACCCTGAGAAACATTTGTGATGAAGCTAAAACCTAATCCTCTTGACTTTGCCAAATTTTTTCATCAGCCTCATTAGTTGTTTCTGATTTAGCATTCCTGTTTCTGTGTTTGAAGAGATTCCTGATTTAATCACTTCTTTAATCATCTTGTATTGTTTTAACAAAGCCCTTACATCAGAGTTGTTCACTCCAGCACCTTTCGCGATTCTGTTAATTCTGGAAGTTCCTGTTTTTTTGTCTTCTAAAAGTTCAGGATTTTCCCTTTCTTCTTTAGTCATGGATTTTACAATATGTTCCCATTTTGCAATTTTCGTTTCCTGGCTTTCAAGAACATTCTCAGGTATTTTTTCTCCTATGCTAGAAAATCCAGGAATCATTGACTTTATCTTTTCAAATCCTCCAAGAGAAGACATTGATTTTACTTGTTCTATAACATCATCAAGAGTTATTTTCCCTTCTTCAATCTTTTTCCTCATCTCTTCCTGCTTGTCCTCTCCTGTTATTGACTTTATTTTTTCAATAAGACTCTTAAGGTCTCCCATTCCCAGAAGCCTGGAAAGAAAAGAATCAGGGTCAAAAGTTTCAATATCATTAATCTTCTCTCCTGTTGTTATAAAGCAAACACTCGAGCTTGTTTCAGCACAGGCAGTCAATGCTCCGCCACCTTTGGCACTGGAGTCCATTCTTGTTATTATGATCCCAGTTATATTTAATGCATCCTTAAACTGCTCTGCCTGAGTTTTTGCAGCCTGACCTATATCTGCAGGCATAACAAGTATTACTTCAGTTGGCTTTATTTCCTTTTCCAGAGATTTTATCTCTTTAATCAACTCATCATCAAGAGTATGCCTGCCTGCAGTATCTATAATAACTAAATCATAATTTTTGTACTTGTTCTCTTTTTCAAAATTCTTCCATATTTTTATAGGGTTTTTTTCTTGCTCTGAGATAAAGTAATTAAGATTATTTTTTTCTGCAAGCTGTTTAAGCTGTTCAGATGCAGCAGGCCTGTGGACATCAAGCCCTACAAGAACAACCTTTTTTCCTCTTTTTGCAAACCAGTTTCCGAGTTTGGCAACAGTTGTAGTTTTTCCTGACCCATAAAGCCCTACAAGCATAATTCTGTTTTGCCCTTTTTGCAGCTTTAACTCATGAGAGCTTCCTAGCAACTTTTTTAACTCATCATGCAAGAGTTTAATTATATGTTCTTTCTTGTCAATCTCGTTTATTCTTTCGTCAAAAGCAGCTTTTTTTATTTTATCACTTAGCTGTTTAACCAGAAGAATATTTACATCCGCCTCTATTAAAGCCCTCTGCAAATCTCTCACAATTGATTCAACCAGATTCTTGTCAAGAAAGATAGCATTGGCTATTTTATCAGTTGTTTTTTTCAGGATTTTTCCCAACTTTTCCAGCATATGACTAATAGCCAATTGGAGGTTAATAAAGTTTGGGTGTCAAAACGAAAGGTTTAAAAAGTGCTATTCTATAGTGGTCACATGAATCTTACTGAGATTATGAAGAAATCAAAAGAAAAGTTACTTCTTTCAGAGAAGCAGGAAAAAGAGAGTGTTAAGGAAGAGTGGTGTGATAGAATATTATTTCATGGAACAGAGACAATTAACCCTGATAGCTTTGAACTTCTTTTTCCAGATGAAGTTACAGGAAAAATGATATATGGAGATAATTATAATCCAAATATAGGGATTTTTCAGTGTAACTATGTTTCTAAAGGAAATAAATGCCCTTATAAAAACTCAGTAATGGTTCTTTACACGAATTATGAAACAGGAATAATAGGAGTATGCAAAACTCGTGGAAGAGTTGCTAAATAATCTTCAATTCTTATTAAGGATTCAGATAATTTAAATAAAAATATTTAATAATTCTCATTTCTTCTTTCAAAAATGAAAGAGAGTGACAAATTTGCGAGACTCAAAAATCTTCTTAATAAGGAAAAACTTGTCTTAAAAGAGATTGAAAATACTCTTGTTTATCTTGACAA
>WAQV01000046.1 GCA_015520065.1 Candidatus Pacearchaeota archaeon
AGTAAAAGACCCTGAGTATGTTGTTGCAAGACTCATGCAAGAGCATCCTAATGTTTTTGAGAAGTTTTATGGAATTGATGCAAAAGGCGACGCAGAGATTCTTATTGAACAGCTTGGCAGAGAAAAAGGTTTTTTAAAAAAAGGTGGGAAGGTTAATGAAGACAAAACTGCAAGATATATACTGAAAGAATGGCAGAGCGGAAAAATAAAGATTTAATAGATTCCCAGCTTAGAGTATTGAACAGTTTGGACAGTCTGAAAACACTAATCAGAAAACCAACAAAAACTCTTTCAGGAGTCACTCCTATAGCAGTAATGCTGCCTCCGAGAAAATGCAATCACGGAGTTTGCATTTATTGCCCTTCTTTAAATGTGCCGCAAAGCTACACTCCAAAAAGCCCTGTAGTAATGAGAGCTGCTGCTTTTGATTATGACTCTTACAAACAGGTTAGAGCAAGGATTAAGGCTTTCAAGGCAATGGGCCATCCTACAGACAAAATAGAGCTTATTATTATGGGAGGAACATTCTTGGAATATCCTGAGGAGTTTCAGTATGAGTTTATAAAAAAATGTTATGATGCTCTCAACTCAAAAAAATCAAAGAACCTTGAAGAGGCAAAAAAATTAAACGAAACTGCAGGAAAACACAAATGCGTTGCATTGTGCATTGAAACACGGCCTGACAGATGCACTGAAAAAGACATTAAAAGAATGCTTGAATTTGGAGCAACAAGAGTTGAGCTAGGGGTTCAGATTATTGATGATAAAATTTACAAGAAAATTAAACGAGGACACACTGTTAAAGATGTTGTGAATGCAACTCTTAGGCTAAGAGACAGCGGGTTTAAAATCGGCTACCACATAATGCCTGGACTTCCTGGAAGCGATTTCCAGAAAGACTTAAGATTATTTAAAAAGATGTTCTCAGACCAGAGGTTCAGGCCAGACCAGTTAAAAATCTACCCTTGCCAGGTTATTCAAGGCTCTGAACTTGAAGAATTATACTGGAAAGGACAATACAAACCGTACACAAAAGAGGAAATTGAGAAGCTTATAATTGAAATGCTGAAAAACACTCCTCGTTATTGCAGAGTCATGAGAATTATGCGTGAGATTCCGCCAGACTACCTGGTTGCAGGAACAACTAGAATTGATTTAAGAAAAGATATTGAAGAAAAGCTCAGAAAAGAGAAAATAAAGCTGCACGAGATAAGATATAGAGAAATAGGATTTTTAATGCGTGATAATGCAGAGATAGACTTTAACCTTCAATTAAAAATAACTAAATACAGGGCCTCTCAAGGAGAAGAGTATTTTTTGGAGATTGTTAATAAAGATGACATCCTCTTTGCTCTTTTAAGATTAAGAATAAAAAACAGAAAAGCAATGATTAGAGAGCTGCATGTTTATGGCCAGTCAGCAAGAATAGGTGAAAAGCCTGAAAGCCTTAACAGCACTAAAAAAATATTTAAAGTGCAGCATAAAGGTCTTGGAAGATGGCTTGTTTCAGAAGCAGAAAATATTGCTAAAAAACAAAACATAAAAAAACTAAAAATTATATCAGGAGTAGGAGTAAGAAACTATTACAGAAAGATAGGTTATGAGCTGGAAGAGAACTATATGGTTAAAAACCTTTCATAAGACTTGCAAAATGAACAAAGCAATAATGTGGTTTGAAAAGCACGAAAAGCTGTCAGTTTTAATAACTCTTCTAATAGCAGCAGCAATCTTTTTTATTTCTTCTATTAGTTTTGATAATGTAAAATACTCAATAGGCCCTCTCTCAATAATATATCATTTTTCTGCGTTTTTTATGCTCGCATTTTTTCTGAGCATCTCATTGGTTAAAGGCAAAAACAAGAACGCCAAACTGCTTGTTGTAACATTTCTTCTTGCTGTTGCATACGGAGTCCTTGATGAAATTCACCAGTATTTTGTTCCTGGAAGATATTCAGACCTTTTTGATGTTGGGATTAACAGCTTGGGAATATTGTATGCATTGATGGCGTATATGATATCTTTGAAGGTAAGAAACAGGAAATCAAGCAATTTTTAACTCTCTCTTAAAATAGCTTTTAACTATTTTTTGAAGCTGTTGAAGTTTTAGTTTATTTCTTCCCATTAGTGCGGCTTTATTTTGAGTCCCTCCTGCATTGATAATAATCTCATTATCATTAACTTCAATGCTTTTGAAATTTGCAGGGCTGACAATGTTTTTTATAAAACTCTCTGCATCCTCAACTCCTGAAGGAAGAGATATTATTTTAACTTTCTTTCTTAAAATGTTGTTAATCTCTCTTACATTTTTCCCATCCTTCCCTATTGCCTTTGAGAGAAGCTTTTTAGGAACGCAGAACACTATCCACTCTCCATACATAAAGCAGAACCTCGTTGAAATCTTTGTTATTTTCCTAAATAAGTTAATATACCTTAGTTCCTGCATACTTATAGTATTCACCATTTTATAAAAATCCTAAATATGATTGTTTTATAAAGTTATTGCTATTTTAGTTGAAAATTTCTAAACAATAATTTTTAAATAAATTGCTTTCCTTGAAATCAAGCCCCTTAAAATGATGTCAAAGATTCCAGAGATGGGTAAGCTTAAAGAAAGAATAAGGCTCATAAACGAAAAACAGAGTTATTCTTTTAATGACTTAAATAAGATAGTTGATGCTTTCATTGATACTTTTGATTCTGCAATAAAGAAAAATGCAATATATCCTTACAAGAACGAAGCTAATGCTTTATTAAGATTCCTCGAGATTATAAGAAGAAGAACATATGAATCCAAGATGCCTATAAAAGAGCTTGGAGGCAAAAGTATTCTTAGAGATGAAATAATTCTTAAGGGCAAATGCTCCTTCTCTATACTTGGATACAGGTTCAATATAATTTATTTTAAAGAAGATATTGACAACGCTGTCGAGGATATAAATAAAAATGTGCAAAGATTATAT
>WAQV01000047.1 GCA_015520065.1 Candidatus Pacearchaeota archaeon
GTTCAGAAATATGCCACTGACCAGGAGACTCTAAAAGAGTTGAAAAGAGAGCAGAAGCTTCTTCAGGAGGAGATGAAAAAATATCAGGCCCATGAAGAAGAATATAAGAAATTATTTAGAGAGAGCATGAGCAAAGCTCCAGAGATGATGATGCTTGGAATGCGGCCAATTGCTTACACAGGAATACCTTTAATACTTCTTTTCAGATGGTTTATGGACTTTTTTTCAGCAACAGGAGATGTAAAGTTTTTTGGGTTTTTAAGCTGGTTCTGGTTTTATCTGATAGGTTTAATTCTGTTTGGAGTAATTTTTAGAAAAATATTTGATGTTGTATAACTTCCAAGAATGACAAGGCTTTTAAACTACTATTTGTTTCCAACTTTATAAAATGAATAAAGAAGAACAGGAGATAGTTTTGAAGTTAAGCTTGTATGAGCAACAGATAAAACAGCTGGAACAGCAGCTTCAGGCAGTGGAAAAGACAATCTCTGAGATGCTTTCTCTTAAAAAAGGACTGGACGAGTTAAAAGGCAACATAGGCAAGGAAATTTTCGCACCTTTAGGAAAAGGAATTTTTGTCAAGGCAAAAGTTATTTCAGAGGAGTTAATTGTTGATATTGGATGGAAAAATTTTGTAAAAAAATCAATTCCTGAAACCAAAGAGCTTATAGAAAGTCAGATAAAAAAGCTTGAGGATGCAAAAACAGAGTTGAGCAAAAGTATGGAAGCACTTGGCAGAGAGGTAGAGAAAATAATCTCTGATGCAAGTATGAGATCTTATTGAATTTAATAGCTATCTTTAACTTTTTTTATGAATTCGTCATACTTCCAAATTCCTAATTCTGATATGATTGCTGTTATGTATTTTTTTGGCACAAACTCAAAAGCAGGATTTTCTATCTTTATCTTTGAGTTTTTAGGAAGCTTTTTCCATACCTCGTGAAAGTCTCTTTCTTCAATTTTCACTTTTTTCGGAGAGTATTTCCAGGAGTCTGCAACTATGTATACTGGAATTTTATTGTCATAAGCAACTTGTGCAAACATCCCGCTACCTACTTTATTAATAATTCCTTTTTTCAGTAAAGCATCAGCTCCAAAAAACACTTTGTCTACTTTTTCTGATTTTCCGTCAGGAAAGCTTCCAGTCATTGCAATTCTTGCTGCAGAGTCAATAAACTGTATTACTTCTATACCAGCTTTTCTTAACTCTCTGGATGTTTTTCTGCCTTGAAACAACGGCCGAGTTTCAGTGTTGTACACTTTGAATTTTTTTCCATGGTTTTTTGCATATATTAATGCATTAACAACATTGGTTGAATGACAGTGCGTAAAGATTATGTCGTTGTTTTTTATGATTTTAAAAACATATTTGTTTATTTTTTCTTGAGCCTCATCAAAGTGTTTTAATATTTTTTCATAATCCTCTGGGTGGTTTTCAATTCTTTCAATTACATTTGAGAGCATCGGTTCTGTTGGCCTTAAGCTTAAAAGTATTTTTTTTGAGTTTTTTGTGGGAATTAAAGAATAAGCTTTCAGAGCTGCTTTTGCTATATTTCTTGCTCCTTGTATTTTAATCTCTTTTATGTCTTTTGCAATCTTCCAGAACCTCTTTTTTTTGTCCATTTTTTCAGAAGTGCAAGAAACTTTAAAAATTCTTTTTTTTTATAAGTTCTATGTTAGAGATGATTATTAATCCTAAATCTGCAGAAAAAAGACCTTGGAAAATGTTTTTTATAGGTTTGGTTTATGCATCAGTTTCAATGATTTTGGTTCACTGGTTTTTTTCCTCAGACCCTGTATTACCCAAGTTTTCAGGGATGATAGTTGTTACCTTTTCTGTTATGTTTTCATTGCCGTTTATGTATTATATGATTAAGCAGGAAGAGCAGGAAGATGAGGAAATAGAAGGGTTTTTCAGTGTCTGGAAAGTTCACAGTGACGCGATTTTTGCATTTATGTGGTTGTTTTTGGGATTTGTGGTTGCTTTTTCTGCTACATATATAGGATTGCTCCATATATCAGGAAATACATCTCTTTTTAATGCCCAACTAGAAACCTATTGCCTTATCAATAGTCCTGGAAATATAGAAGGATGTGTAAAAAGATACACTTTCAATAATGATGTTTTTGGTGTAGGAGCAATTACTAAAGAAATGAGATTTCTCGCGATTCTTGAAAATAATGTCTATGTGATGTTCTTTACTCTTCTTTTCTCTCTCGTTTTTGGAGCAGGAGCAATTTTTGTTTTGTCATGGAATGCAAGTGTAATCAGTGCTGCAATAGGGATTTTCACTCAATATAAGCTTTCAGAGATTCCTATAGGTCTTGCCAGATACATGATTCACGGATTTCCTGAGATTGCAGCATACTTTATAACTGCTCTTGCAGGAGGAATTTTTGGTGTAGGAGTTTTAAGAAATGGTGTAAGAAATCCGAAATTTCTGAGGATTGTTGAGAATACTATTGTTTTGTTATTTATAGCTCTCATAGTATTAATAATTGCTGCAGGAATTGAGGTTTACTTTACTCCTCTTCTGTTTAGATAGTTTTGATTAGATTTAAATATCCTATCTAATTTCCAAAAAAATGGGATCATCTAATCTTTGTTGTAAGAAGGAAAGATGGAAAGAAGCACAGGCTGCAGAGAGAAAACTCTGGTCAGAAATCCTATCAAAGTCAGATATAGAGAGTTATTCAGAAAAATACTCTTGGAAAAAAGAAGTGATGATGAAGAGGTTTTCCTCGTATATAAAGATAGATAATAGAACAAGGTTTCTTCAGATAGGATGTGCCTGCATCGATGTTATAAATTTTATAGATAAAGGGAGAAGATATTCCATCGATCCTTTAGCAGATACTTTTAAACAACTTTACGGAGAAATTGTAGACTACAATTCAAGCAACTTGGTAAAAGGAGTGGGAGAGTCTTTACCATATAAAGATGAATTTTTTGATGTTGTAATTCTGGCTAATGTTCTTGACCATACCTATGATCCTTTAAAAGTGTTGAAAGAGGTTCATAGAGTACTGAAGAAGGATGGAATTCTCTATTTTGAAAACAATTTTTATCAGAAATCATTTCTGTTGCTCGCAAAAGTTTACGGATTTATCAAGGAAAATCTTTTTAGGAAAACATTTAATGTTTGTCATCCCTTCATGTTTTCTCTTTCTGATCTTAGAAACATTGTTTCTAAAGATTTCTCAATTGAAGAAGAAAGAGTCTATGAAGATTTATTTAGAAGACTTAATTCTTTATATGACTTAAAAAAACATCTTAGAAAAGGGAAGATGTCTCAGAAGATATTATCTTATTTCGGATTGTACGGGACAATAAATTATACCGCTATCTGTAAGAAGAAATAACTTCTCTCCTGATGTTGCAAATCATTTTTCTGCGATGTAGAAAGAGAAAGTTTATATAAGTCTATTTTTTTAGAGAAATGTTATCTTATGTTAAAATGAGTGACAAGAAAAACATTATAGAGGAAAGAAAAGAGAAAATTCTGTCTTTTTTTAGATACAAGAAAGAGTATGTTTATTATGTAATTTTAGGAGTTATTGTTTTTATTTCGTTTTACATCAGAACAAGAAATGTTCCGAGGCTTAAAGATATAACAACTGGAAGCTGGACTTTAGGACCTGATTTAGACCCTTTTCTTTTTTTAAGGTGGGCGAAGTATATTGTTGAAAACGGCAGTTTAATGGTTATAGACCATATGAGATATGTTCCTCTTGGATATGATACAGCTGGGGAAATGAAGCTTCTTGCCTATATGATTGCGTGGTTTTATCACATTCTTGCATTTTTCTCAAAAGAAGTAACAGTTACTTATGCTGCAATCTTGTTTCCAGCAGTAATGGCTGTGCTTACAGGTGTAGCTTTCTTCCTGTTCGCAAGGAAGATCTTTTATAAAGAAGACGAGAAAACAAAAAATATCATTGCTTTGATTGCAACAGCATTCTTTGTTTTGATTCCTTCTTTATTACCAAGAACGATTGCAGGAATCCCTGAAAAAGAGTCAGCAGCTTTTTTCTTTATGTTTATGGCTTTCTATCTGTTTTTAGAAGCCTTTACTTCTGAAACTTTTAAAAAGAGAGTCATTTTTGGAACTCTTTCAGGAATTTTTACAGCGTTAATGGCACTGATTTGGGGAGGAGTTATTTATGTTTTTTTCACGCTTTCAACAGCAACTCTGCTTGCATTTATTTTAGGGAAAGTTGATAAGGAAAAAATTGTTGCTTATGGATTTTGGGTCGCAACTTCTTTTTTAATTATGAACTTGTTTTCTTCAAGGTACACTTTAAAAAATCTTATCTCATCAACTTCAACAGGGTTTACGATCTCAGTGTTCTTATTAATTGTAATGAGCTTTATATTTATGAATGTTAAAAGAGTAGATTCTTTAAGAAAAAGATATAACTTTCCGAAAGAGATCTTCTCCCTTATATTATCTATAGGAGTTCTTATTGTGATTGTTAACACTGTCTTTGGAACAGGGTTTATAGTCTCTCACATAACAGATACAGTTAATACACTTGTTTTCCCTCAAAAAACAAGGTTTGGACTGACGGTTGCGGAAAACAAGCAACCTTATTTTATCAATGACTGGAAAAACAGTTTTGGTCCTGTATTTAAGAATATTCCTTTGTATTTCTGGCTGTTTTTTTCAGGTTCTGTAGTGTTGTTTGCAAATATGATTAGAAATCTGAAAAAAGACGAAAAGATGATTCTTGTTTCAGGGTATATTGTTTTTCTCGTGTCTCTTGTTTTCAGCAGGTATTCTGCAAGCAGCATTCTTGATGGTGTTAGTGGTTTAAGTTTAACTGTTTATTTTGGTGGCTGGTTGTTTTTCATTGGAAGTTTTGGATATGTTTATTATAAAAAGTATCGGGAAAACACTCTTTCTGATTTAAGGAAGATAAGTTTTGCATATGTTATGTATTTTATTGTCATGACTTTAGGGATTATTGGAGCGAGAAGCGGTATAAGGCTTGTCATGGTTTTAGGAGCCATAACTCCCGTTGCAGTTTCTTTTTTAATTGTCAAATCCTACAAGAAATTTGTTGAAGAAAAAGAGGACTCTATGAAGATATTAATAGGAGTGATTTTAGTGATAGTTGCTCTTTCTTCAATCCTTACATTGTGGAGTTATTATAAGTCTGATATATATACAGCAGAAAACTTTGCTCCAGGGCCTTATCAGTGGCAGTGGCAGAAAGCAATGGCATGGGTCAGAGAAAATACTTCAGAAACAGCTGTTTTTGCTCATTGGTGGGATTATGGGTACTGGGTTCAGAGTATTGGCAACAGAGCCACAATTCTTGATGGAGGAAATGCTATTGGTTACTGGAATCACTTAATGGGAAGGTATGTTCTTACAGGTCCGGATGAAATGAAAGCCCTGGAATTTTTATACACTCACAATGGAACTCATCTTTTGATCGATTCTACAGATATAGGAAAATACACTGCTTTTTCAAGCATAGGAGCTGATGAAAATTATGACCGGTTTTCATGGATACCCACTTTCTTAATGAATGAAAGGCAGACGAGAGAAACAAAAAACGAAACTATTTATGTATATACTGGAGGCACCCTGGCAGATGAGGATATTGTATGGTATGACAATAAAAACAGAAAAGAAATCTTCCTTCCGAGAAAGAAAGCAGGAATAGCAGCAATTATAATAAAGCAACAATTGGTCAAAGCTGAAAACTCAAATGCCTCCAACAACTCTTTTATAGAGATATCTCAACCTGAAGCAGTATTTGTATATAATGGAAAACAATACAACATTCCTTTGAAATATTTATATTATAACAATTATTTATACAATTTTAGTACAGGAATTGAAGCAGGAGTGTTTTTATTCCCTAAACTAAACACTCTGCCAGATGGAAGAATGAATCTAAATTCAATTGGAGCAGCATTTTATTTAAGTCCTAGAACAGTTCATTCGCAGCTTGTAAAACTTTATTTATTTAATAAACAATCAAAATATTTCAAACTGGTTCATACAGAAGACAGCATTATTATAGAAAGGCTTAAGGAGCAGGGAGTAGATATCGGAAGTTTTGTATATTATAATGGATTTCAGGGACCTATAAAAATATGGGAAATAAATTATCCTGAGAATATGACGATTAATCCTCAATGGTTAAGCAAGGAGTTCCCTTCAGAAAAACTCTACAGAATAAAGCCTGGAGAGTACTAAAATGGAACAGAAACTTATCTCCTATGTTTTTCCTTTACTTTTAGGGTTTTTTATAACTCTGTTTTTTACTCCCCTTTGGATTAGAAAGGCAAAAAAAGCAGGGATATCTGGAAGAGATATTCATAAACTTTCAAAACAAGAGGTCGCAGAGTCAGGAGGTGTGGCTGTTTTGTTTGGGTTTATAGTTGGAGTTTTGTTTTATGTTGCAATTAATACTTTTTATTTTCATTCTATGAAAAATATTGTTGAGATATTTGCTATGATATCGTCAGTGTTAATAATAGGTTTTATTGGTTTTATAGATGACCTTCTTGGCTGGAAAATCGGTCTTACAAAGAAAATGAGACTTTTGCTTTTGGCGTTCGCTTCAATACCTTTAGTTGTTATAAATGTAGGAGTTTCTACTATGATGGGAATTGAGTTTGGAGTAATTTATCCTTTAATTTTAGTTCCTATTGGGATTATGGGAGCTTCAGCAACATTTAATTTTATCGCTGGTTACAATGGTTTAGAGGCAAGCCAGGGAATTTTAATTCTCTCTGCTTTGGCAATAGTAAGCTTTCTTACAGGAAATGGCTGGCTAAGTTTTATATGTTTAGCAATGGTTGTCTGTCTTGCTACTTTTTATGTTTTTAACAAATATCCTGCAAGAGTGTTTCCAGGAGATATTCTTACTTATTCTGTAGGAGCTTTAATAGCAATAGCCTCAATACTTGGAAACTTTGAGAAAATTGCAGTTTTCTTTTTTACTCCTTATATTATAGAAACTTTTCTGAAAATAAGAGGAGGATTGAAAAAAGAAAGTTTTGCAAAAGTAAATAGCGATGGCAGTTTAGAGATGCCTTACAAAAAATTTTATGGGTTGGAGCATATTGCAATCTATATTTTGAGAAAAATAAAGAAAGACGGCAAAGTGTATGAGAATGAAGTAGTTTTCGCAATAAATCTTTTTCAGATTGCAGTAATCCTGATAGGTTTTGCTCTTTTCGGAGGAGGGTTGAATGACTTACAATAATTACAAGAAATATCTTTCATTTATTGGCATAGCAATATTTCTTTACTTGTTGATAAAAATAGACATATCAAACATAATTTCAGAGATAAGAAAAGCAGACTTGTTTTTTTTGCTAATAGCTTTCATACTTGTTTTTACATCCTTTATAACTCAGACAGCAAAATGGTTTTTTATAGCGAGAACCCAAAAAATTAAGATTCCTTTTAATGACGCATTTAAGATAAATTTTATTTCTAATTTTTATGGTTTTGTAACTCCATCGAGAATAGGAGGAGTAATAAGGGCAGACTATCTTAGAAAATACAAAAATGGAAGCCTTGGAAAAGGACTGAGCAATTACTCAATAGACAAGACTCTTGATTTAATCTCTCTTGCATTTCTTGCAGCTGTTTTTTCTTTTGTATTCAAGGATATTATAGGAATTTTTTATTTTTATTACGCTTTTTTGGGAATGGTTTTGATAATCTTCTTTTTGTTCATATTTAGAGATGAAAACAGGATTAAGCCTGTTTTAAGGTTTTTTTACAGAAGAATCCTTCCAGAAAAGATTAAGGATAGGGCAAGAAAGGAATTCCATTCTTTCTACAAAGATATGCCAAAAAAAAGGCACCTTTTAATCTTTTTTGCATTAAATGTTTTTAATTGGACGGTTCTCTATGTTTCTGATTACTTTATAGGCCTCTCGCTTGGGATAGAAGTTTCTGTCTTTTATTTCTTAGCAATATTGCCAATATCTACTCTTATCGCACAGATACCAATAACAATAAGCGGGCTTGGAACGAGGGAAGCAACAATGATAAGCTTGTTTGCATTGGCAGGAGTAGGAGCAACAAAAGTGTTTTCTATGGCTTTAATAGCCCTGTTTGTTGGAGGAGTTGTTCCTGCAATTATCGGAAGCTTTTTAAATTTAATTTCACTTAAAACTGACAGATGGCAGAGAAAGTCTCAATAATCATTCCATGCATGAGCATAGACTGGATGACTGAGAAATGCATTAAAGAGTGCTTAAAGCTTGATTATGATAATTTTGAGATTCTCGTTTTCCCTGACAGTGTTGACAAAAAAACTTTAAAAAAGTTTTCTGACAAGAGAATAAAGATAGTTCCAACAGGCAAAGTGAAGCCAGCATTTAAGAGAAACAAAGGAATGAAGATAGCAAAAGGAAAGTTTTTTGCATTTATTGATTCTGATGCTTATCCAAGAAAAGACTGGCTGAAAAATGCAATGAAATATTTTAAGGATAAAGAAATTGGGATTGTTGGAGGCCCAAATCTTACTCCGCCAGGAGTCAACATCTGGGAAAGAGTTTCAGGGTATGTTTTATCAAACTTTTTTGTGTGTGGAAGAGCAGATATAAGGTACAAGATAGCAAAAAATCAGTTTACAAACGAGCTTCCATCATGCAATTACATTGCAAGAAAAGAGGCATCCTCAGAGTATGACCCAAGATTTCTAACAGCAGAAGACACAGAGTTTTGCTTCAACTGTGCAAAAAAAGGATACAAGGTTTTATATGCAGGAGATGTTATTGTATATCATCATAGAAGAGATACTCTGAAAAAACACATAAAACAGATGTTTATTTACGGCAGAGATATTGCATGGCTTAGCAAAAAGGACTTTTCTATTGGCAAGCTGTACTACTCTATTTTGAGTTTGTTTGTGATAGGCTTTACTGGAATGGCAATCTGGTCAGTTTTTAACGAGTTTGTCAGAAAGCTTTTCTTCATTTTTCTTGCAATATATCTTGCAATTATGTTTTTATCAAGCATTCATGAAAACCTGAAAGTTACGCTTTTAACAACAATGACTGGAATTATAACTCACTTTGCATACGGAATAGGATGGCTTTATGGAATCCTTTTCCCTTCAGAGAAAACAGAGAAAGTAATCTGGACCAGCAGGACATGATTTTAGGATTATCTCCAATCAAAGATTACTTTTAACTTTTCTGAGGTTTTTATTTTGTCTTCCAGTGTTTTGCTGTTTTTAATGCTGTTAAATTCAGTTATTTTAATAACATCAATAGCTTTATCAAGAAACTGCCATTTTTGAACAAGTTTATATGCTTTAACAACATCCTGATTGGAGGAACCGGATGATGCAAATATGAGACTTTTGTTATGGACAGCCTTGTTAAAATCAAATCCTGGCTGCAGATTTTCCTCATAATCCAGAGAAAGAACAGAGTGAGCAGTCAGCTGTCCTGAAACAGCAGATGCAAGATAACCATCATACTGAGTTGCTGCCCATACTACAAGAGAAGGGTTGCCTGAGAAAAAAGAAATTACTTTTTTTGCAGTTTTGTTTGCAATATTCTTAAACTGTTTGTGGCTTTTTCCTTTCTCTGTTTGAATATAGTGGGCATTTATCTCTTTCGCGAGGTTTGCATTTAGACTGTTTTTTGGTCTTATGTCTGTCAAAACTATCTTCGCTTTGGGGTTTATTTCTCTAATGTATGATGCAGACAGAAATCCTATGTTTCCAGCCCCAATAACCAGCACTTTTTTCAACAGATGTTCCTCTGGATTGCGCATTGATTTCTTAAAAGCAGAATTAAACGCCAGCCTTAAACCATCAATAGTGGATATAACATCTGATAAAGGGTCATAAAAAGGAGTTCTTAAAATATTGCTTTCAGAGGGTTTTTTTATGTAGTGCAGGCATCTTTTTGGAATGAATGCGTATTCAGAGTGAATTCCTTGAAGCCCTGCAAACTCTATTGCGCATGCATCTACAGGACAGTATTGCCTAAATCCCCTCGAGCAAGGGTCTTCTTTTTTATTGCACCCTACAGGAACTATAATAATAGCATATCTTTTTTCTTTAAGGTCAAACACTAATGCCTCGTGTCCGAGAATTCTCTCTTTCATTGAGCCTTTTTTAATTTTTTCAAGTATCTCAGAATCACTGCCGCACCATCCGCTCGCAATTAACTTAACCTTTCTCCAGTTGAATGGCTCGTAAAGCTTCATCAAGTTTGAAGAAAGCTCTGCTTTTGGTTTAATATCAATATCTTTTATCTGCAGGCCTTTTTTACTTCCATAAACTGATTTTACCATTTGTCTAAACAGAACTGTTTTCTTTATAAAAATTTAGATATTGTTGAAAGAGAGGTTATAAGCTTGCATGCACGATGAACAGAAAACAAATTCTTTATAAATTAAAACATCTTTTACAAGATAACATGCCTCATGCAGTCACTCATTTTTTAATCCCTGCAATACTAGTGGCTTTATTTAGAGATTTTTATCTGAGAAAAAGAGACAGAAGAAAATTCCCTCTGCATTATGTTCTCATTGCAGGGCTTGCTGGATTATTGCCTGATGGAGATATTGCTGTTTATTATGTTTTGAGCTTTTTTGGATTTGCAATGAACGAAATTCACAGAACTTTTTCGCATACTTTGTTTGTTCCAATAAT
>WAQV01000048.1 GCA_015520065.1 Candidatus Pacearchaeota archaeon
CTCAAGCAAAGAGTCCTTAGAGGTATTAAACAAAATGACTTTTGAGTGTTTAGGTCCTTTTTTGTTTTCTCTGTCATAAAAAATCAAGCAGTTCTCAATGTTTCCTTTTCTCAATTTCAGCCTGCCATGGTTTGTTTTAAAGTAAACATCCGTCTGGGAATCAACTCCTATAAACCTTGCATTTTTATCTTTCAGAATGCTTCTTATTAAGTCAGAATCTTGGCATTTTGCCTTTATCTCAATATTTTGATGGTTTGGATGAGACATTTTGATTCTTCCTGTTGAATTTAAAGGGTTAGTGTTTTCCTAAGCCAGCAAGCACAAAACTTGCCAAAAGCGCTTCAAGCTGTATGAAAGGGTCGCTTCCCTCAACAATTCTGAACTCTATCTCTCCTGTTTTCTCTGTAAGCCTGACTTTTATTTCTGGTTCTATTGGCAGATTCCATATCTCTTTCTGGATGGATTTAATAACATCCTGTCCTGAGATGCTTTCCTTCAGCATAATATCCAGAAGTTTTTCTCTTGCATTTTGAAAGTCCCCAGCAAGAGCATAATCAAGAACAACTCTTATGTCTTTTGGCCTTGTTGAAGAGATTACTGTTGACACTAATTCAGGAGTTATCTGAGGAGATATGGTGGCAGTTGACTGCATAATGTTGATGCACCTTCTGCAATCTCCTTCACTTGCTTCATACAAAACATCAATTGCCTCAGGAGTTATTGTAAGCCCTTCAGCAGCTGCTATTCTTTTAATTACTTTCTCTATGTCCTTTTTTTCCAGAAGCTTAAACCTGAAAATTACGCATCTTGACTGTATAGGGTCAATGATTTTGCTTGAATAATTACAGGACAAAATAAATCTACATGTTGAGGAAAAGTTCTCCATTGTACGCCTTAATGCTTGCTGAGCTTCAGGAGTTAAGGCATCTGCCTCATCAAGAAAAATAACTTTGAAAGGAACATTTCCAAGAGATTTTGTCCTTGCAAAATTTTTAACTTTCTCTCTTACTACATTAATTCCTCTTTCATCACTGGCATTCAGCTCGAGATAGTTTTCTTTCCAGTCCTTTCCGTAAAGCTCTTTAACTATTATTAAAGCCAAAGTGGATTTCCCTGTTCCTGCAGGCCCTGCAAAAAGAAAATGAGGAATGTTTAAAGACTTAGTCAGCGACTCAACCCTTCTTGCAATCTCCTCCTGTCCAACCAGTTCCTCAAACTTTGTTGGCCTGTATTTTTCTGTCCAGATTTCTGTCATAGATAAGATATTCTTATCTGGCTTATAAAGTTTATTATTATAAATGATTTATAATGCAAAACCTGATGAAAATAAAAATCAAAATACCTAACATACCTGAGATAGAACTCAAAATGTAGAAGAATTATTTGCTTCTCGCTCTTCTTAGCTTTCTCTTATGCTTCTCTTTTCTAAGTCTCTTTCTCTGCCACTTCCAACGCATCTGTCTTTTCTTTTTCCAACGCCTTGACGATCTCTTCATTTAAACCTCCAAAACTGAAACTAATAAAATTTAGAGGAATTGCTTTATAAAGTTTTTTCTTGATATTGTAAGCTTATGAAGCAGTGTTCTATGATTAGAAAATTATTAAAGAAATAATTATAAACAGTAAGAAATTCTGTTAAGCCATGGAGTCAGATGGAGTGCAAATCTACATAAAAAAGATACAAGAGTACTGCAAGTTAAGAAAAATGGAGTTGCCTTGGAGTATGGTTCTAGATATAGCTGCAGAAATGATGCTCAATCCTGATATTGATGTAAGAAAGGCTATCAGAAATGTTAGAAAATTAAATAAAATATCTCCAATATCCTTAAATGCTCCAACCAGCTACGATGACAGACCTCTTATTGAAAAAATAGATTCCTCTGCCTATAATAAAAAAAAGAAAGAGAAGACAAGAAAGTTTAAGATAAATCTCGAAGATTACCTGCTTCAAATATCTCCTGAAAGAAGAGATTTTATAAAAGGATTATTGGAAAAGCAGCTTTCATCTATGGAGGAAATTATAGCAGACCTCTCTCCACTTACTCTCGAAGACAGAGTAAAGGAATGGGAAACCGGGTCACTAAAAAAAGGTAAGATGCCTAGAGAAGAATATGAAAAAGAGTTTATAGTTTTTTTAAAAGACTATGTGATGAAAAAAAGAGTTGATTACTTAACATCTATTGTTGGGAAAGAGAATATTGGAAAGATAAAATCAAAGTATAGAAACCTGTTTCCAATACAGACAATGAAAAGAAATTATGCTTTTCTTAAGAAAATAGGACTAGAAGATAGTAAGATTGCATGGCAGCCTGGTCTGCTTGGAACGAGTGAAGAGAAAATTAAATGTAATTACAAAAAGTTGAAAGAGTTGGGGTTGAGGGATGATAAGATTGTATCTCAAGCTCATTTGCTTGGGATGAATCCAGAGAGTGTTGAGAGAAATTATCGGAAGTTGAAGGATTTAGGGTTGAGTGATAGAAAAATTGCTACATTAGCTCATTTGCTTGGGATGAATCCAGAGAGTGTTGAGAGAAATTATCGGAAGTTGAAGGATTTAGGGTTGAGTGATAGAAAAATTGCATCGCAAGCTTATCTGCTTACGAGGAGTCAAGAGAGTATTGAAAGGAATTATAGGTTACTAAAGAGATTTGGACTAAAAGATAGTAAAATTGCTACATTAGCTCATTTGCTTGGAAGGAATCCCAAGAGTATTGAAAGAAACTATCAACATCATGTTAGATTATTAAGAAACGATTATAGAGATAGAAGTTCTGGGAGAGATTTACTACTTGATCAGGCACAATTATTAGGAATACCTAAAGAAACAATAGAAGCGAATATTCAGTACTTGTCTTACCTTGAAATTAAGTATAAAGCAAATCTCTTAGGAACAAATCCTCAAACAAAAAGAAAAAAAATGGCTTGGATGTTGAGAGAGTTATTTGATTATAGAGAGGTTCCGCAGCAGGAAAAGAGAAAAGTTATAGACAAGCTATATGATTTTGTCAGAGATGACTATTCATTGTTAGCTAGGTCTTTAGCTTCACTAGAAAAAAATAAAAATAAATTAAGAAAGAAGGTGCAGAACTACATTAATTCTACTTAGATAGCGTAAACAAAATCCTTAATCATCTTCTTTGCTTTTTCACGCCTTTTCTGGTGTTCTGCAAGGAAAGCATTAATCTTATCTATTAATATTTTCTTTAATTCTGAGGTAAGCATCCTGCCAGATTTATAATCATTATAGATTTGTTCAAGTTTCTTGTCATCAGGTTCGAAAAACATTCTCAAATACTGAAAGGAAACATCAATGTCAGGATTTCCTCCATACTTTCTGTGTTCTTCAATTGTCGGCTGGCCTCCTGAAAAAGCGTATTTATTGATTTTTCTTTTAACCTCTTCAGGAGTGTCTGTTAAGGATATATAAGAAGTCTTATCACTGCTTGACATTTTCCCTCCTTTCAGTCCGGGAAAAAACATATGGTATGTGGAACTTATCTGTATAAATTTGTAATCCTTAAATCTTTGAGAGATATCTCTTGCTATTCTTATATGAGGGTCTTGGTCTACCCCTACTGGAATTAAAACAGGGATTCTGCCCTCAAATTCTGGAAGCTGAGGGTGAAACATATCTGCAGCCTGCAGAAGAGAAGCGTTCATCTTTCCAGGAGTAATATCGCCATAAACTGCCTTAAACTCGCTAAAAGTAGCATACCTAGAGAAATTAGATGCAAGTCTGTAATATGCGTTTGATTTTTTAGCATTATCAGACCTTTCACTTTGAAAATAAAAATCGCAGTTTTCAGGCTTCAACCCTAAAGCAATGTAGTTCAATAAATACTGCTCAATAGCAATCTTTCGCAATTCACTCAAAGTGAGTTTTCTCGTATTGTAGGCCTCAAGGTCAGCAACAGCAATATACAACTTAGCCCCCAACTTCTGGTAAAATATCATCTGTTGTGCAACAATCATATGACCTAAATGAAACTCTCCAGAAGGCATTAGTCCTGTCATCATAACAAACTTCTTTCCTTCTTTAATTGCATCCAGAATCCTTTTGAAATCTCTGTGCGCAAAGACTATCTTCCTTCTAAATAAGAGGTTTTCATTAAACGCGTCAGGAAGCTCTGGCAGAGGTTTTATCCCAAACTCCTTAATCAGCCTTTCATAGTCTATATCTCCTGAAACTTCCCAAGGGGTTACTTGCATTGACTTTTTAGACATAGATAAATAAGCCTTAAATCTTTTTTAAAGATTACTAGCAAAAATGCTTTGAAACACAAGAATATTTATAAACAATAATTCTCTATTTTAGACAGGGAAAAATGAGGAAAGCACTGTCTTTTATATTTGTAATATTCTTGCTGTCTGTTGTTTCAGCATATCCAGAGATAATAATAACTCAGCAGCCTGAGGAACTTTACAACCTTGATGATGTAGTAAGCGTTCCTTTAAAGATAGTCAGCTCAGAGTCAGCAAGCGGTTTTCTTTCAATGTCTCTAATATGCAATGGAAAAGTTACTGAAATCTACAAAGAGTATGTTCTCCTTTCAATGGGAGAAGAAAAACAGGTTGTTCCAAAAATCCCTCTGACCGAGAACTTTATTGGAAGAACAAAAGGCAAGTGCGTCATAAAGGCTGTATTCGGAGATGAGTATGTCCTAAGCAATGAGTTTAAGATATCTAATCTTATCAAAATAACTCCTCAACAGCTTAAAAAGACTGAAATTCTTCCAGGAGAAAGTATTACTATTGAAGGTGAAGCAAAAAAAGAAAACGGAAATCCTGCGAACGGCTTTATAGAGCTGGAAATAATGCCTGAAGACTTATCAGACAAGATAACTATAACTGATACAGTTTCTGAAGGGTATTTCTGGGTGAACTATACTTTTCCTGAAGACGCAAAAGCTGGAAACTACTTAATTAAATTATATATTTATGAAAAAAGCTCTGATGGAAAGGTTTCAAACACTGGCACAGAAAACCTCAACATAAAAATAATGCAGGTGCCAACAAATCTTGAAATAATCCTGGATAACTCAGAAGTAAATCCTGGAGAAAGCATAAAAGTAAAGGCAATTCTTCATGACCAGACAGGAGAAAAGATAGATGCAACAGCATTCATCACAGTTAAAGATTCGGAAAACAGAATAGTTTATCAAACAGAAACAGCAACAGGAGAGTTTATTGAGTATACAGTTCCGGAAAAAGAGCTTCCAGCAGAGTGGAGCATATTTGCCATATCTGAAAAACTAAGCGCTGAGAGCAGCTTTAAGATAAAACCTCTTGAGAAAATTAAAGTTGAAATAGCGAATAATACAATAATCCTTACAAATACAGGGAATGTTCCCTACACAAAGCCAGTAACTGTTAAAATAAACAGCAGTTTTCTTGAAATTAATACTTCTCTTGAAGTTGGAGAGACAAAAAGATATCTTCTAACTGCTCCTGATGGAAATTATCATGTTGAAGTTATTGTCCCTTCAGACAAAAATGGAACAGAAAACTGGGAAGAAATAGTCTCAGGAAGCGTAATGCTTACAGGAGATGCAATAGGCGTTAAAGAAGCTTCTGCCGCATTAAAGATAGTGAGATATCCTTTAGCATGGATTTTTGTACTGGCTATTTTAGGGTTTATTGCTTATACTTTGTTCAAAAAAGGATACAAAAGAAGTTTTTTCGGCTCTTTGAGAGTGAGAAAGCCTTTTTTAAGAAGAAAAAACTCTGCTTCTGAACAATTAGGAGAAGTAAGAAAAAACCAGCTAATTCATATACCTTTAACCAGAGCTAGCTCTGAAAAAACCTCTCAAAATGAAACTTCTAAACCCTCTCTGTTAAATGTTATGAACAGGGCAGAGCTTTCACTGTCTATTAAAGGTGACAGGCAGAATGCAACAATTGTCTGCTTAAAAATAAAGAACTTTGATGATGTTGCTTCAGGAAAAGGAAACACTGCTGAAACACTCAGAAAAATTGCGTCTCTCTCTGATGATCCTAAACTCTCAGTATATGAAAACAATGACAATATATTCTTCATGTTTATACCTTCAAGAACAAAAACATTCCACAATGAAAAGTCTGCTTTAGAACTCTCGCAGAAAATCAAGAAGGTTATTGACAATGACAACAAACTTTTCAAACAGAAAATAGATTATGGGATATCAATTCACTGCGGAGACTTAATAGTACAAGAAGATCCTCACTCAAAAATCTTAAGGTTTATGGGTCTTGGAAACTTAATGGTTTTTGCAAAAAAAATTGCTTCTCTTTCTAATGGGGAAATACTTATTAGCGATAAAATAAAAGATAAAACAATATCTTATGTTAAAGCAGAAAAAGTTTCTGATGAAGGGATTTATAAGATTATAGAGATAAAGCAAAAAGAGGACTACTCAAAGTTTATAAGCGAGTTTCTTCACAGAATGGAGAGTAACAAATAATATTAAG
>WAQV01000049.1 GCA_015520065.1 Candidatus Pacearchaeota archaeon
AGAATTCATACCTACAGAGCAATGGTTCATTAAAATTCTTGATAAGAAAAAAGAGCTTATAGAGATTGCAAAGAAAATAAACTGGCGTCCTGAATTTATGTTTAAAAGGTACGAGAACTGGGTGAAAGGATTAGAGTGGGACTGGAGCATTTCCAGAGACAGGCATTTTGGAGTTCCGATTCCTGTATGGGAGTGCAAAAAATGCAAGGAAATTATTTTGCCTTCTGAAGATGAACTGCCTGTTGACCCTCTGGAAACAGAAAAGAAATGTCCTTCTTGCAACTCAACAGCAGAGCCTGAAAGGAGAGTTCTTGATACATGGGCCACTTCCTCATTAACACCGCAAATAGCATCATCTCTTGTTAATGGAAAGGTGAAAATACCATTCTCTTTAAGGCCTCAGGCGCATGACATAATAAGAACATGGGCGTTTTACACTATTGTAAAATCCTATCTTCATGAAAAGAAAATCCCCTGGGAAAATATAATGATCTCTGGATTTGTTACATACGAAGGCGAAAAAATGTCAAAAAGCAAAGGGAATGTTATTAATCCTCGTGAAGTTATGGATGAGTATGGAGCAGATGTTTTAAGGTTCTGGGCAGCTGGCTCTAAATTAGGAGAGGATATGGATTATAATGAAAAAGACATTATTACTGGAGGCAGGTTCGTTACTAAACTTTTGAATGCTTCAAGATTCGTGTTTATGAATTTGGATGGCTGGAAAAATGCAAAGCCTGAAAAGTTCTGTCTTCTGGACGAGTTATTTTTGGCAAAACTTAACTCTTTAATTGAAAGGGTTACAGATAACTTTAAAGAGTATGACTACTCTCATGCAAAAGCTGCTGTTGAGAAGTTTTTCTGGCATGATTTTTGCGATAATTATTTAGAGATTGTCAAAAAAAGAATTTACCAGGGAGATGAGACTGAAAAACTTTCAGCTCAATACACTCTTTACAACTCTCTGCTAACAATTATAAAACTAATAGCTCCGATTATGCCTTTTATTACAGAAGAAATTTACCAGAAATGGTTTAAGAAATACGAAAATGAAAAAAGCATTCATATCTCCAAGTGGCCAGAGGTTATAGAGGGTTTGGAAAAATACCCAGACAGCTCGGAAAGGGAAAGCAAACTTGAGTTGCTGTATGAAGTAGTTTCAAAAATAAGGCATGAGAAAACAAAATCTCAAAAATCCATGAAAGCAGAGATTGTATTAACTCTCGAGAAAAACGTTCTTGAGAAACTGGAAGGAATGCTTGATGATTTGGCAGGAGTTGCCAATGCCAAAGAAATCCGTGAGGGAGATTTCAGTGTGGAATTTGTTTGATGTTTCTCTGCTGGGCAAAAGGTTTTTAAGCAAACTTTTTTTACAATATTCATGGTCAAAGGATTATATCATTATTTAAGAGAAGCGTGGAAAAAGCCTGACACTAAGACTCTAAAAGAAAGGATGATAGAGTGGAGAAAATCCCCAGTGTTTGTCAGAGTTGACAAGCCTTTAAGAATTGACAGAGCAAGAAGCCTTGGATACAAAGATAAAAAAGGTTTTGTCATAATCAGAGTAAGGATTAAAAGAGGAGGGCATAAAAGGCCAAGGCCAAACAAGGGTCGTAGAAGTAAAAGGCTTCACACTAGAAAAAATCTTAAAATGAATTACAAATGGATAGCTGAATCAAGAGTTCAGAAAAAGTTCACTAATTTAGAAGTTCTAAACTCTTACTGGATAGGAAAAGACGGACAGCATTATTTTTATGAGGTTATATGCGTTGACCCGAGCAGACCTGAAATAAAAAACGACAAAACAATAAACTGGATTTGCGAGGGAAGCAACAAAAAAAGAGCATTGAGAGGTCTTACAAGTGCAGCCAAGAAATCCAGAGGCTTAAGAGACAAGCATCCTGCAAACAAAGCAAGACCGAGTGTAAGAGCAGGAGGAAGAAAAGGAAAATGAGGGATTATCCATCTAAAACCAAAATATATTTAAACTCTGATTTTATAGTTTTTAAACTTTAAACAATAAAAAAGAGAAAAAATGGAAAAAACCCTCAAAAACCTTGTTAAAGCATTCATTGGTGAAAGCCAGGCAAGAAACAGATATACTTTTTATGCAAAAGTTGCAAAAAAAGAAGGATATGAGCAGATTGCTGCAATATTTCTTGAAACTGCTGAACAGGAAAAGGAGCATGCAAAAAGGCTGTTTGAGCATATTCAAGAGATTAAAGAAAAATTAGGGGATAGTGCTACAATTGAGGTTGAGGCTGCTGCTCCTACAATATATGGTGATACTGTTGAGAATCTTAAGGCTGCAATAAACGGAGAACATTACGAGACTGCTGAGATGTACCCTGAATTTGCAAAAGTTGCAGAAGAGGAAGGACTATACGATATTGCAAACAGGTTGAGAGCAATAGCAGTTGCAGAAAAGCACCATGAGGAAAGGTATGAAAGGCTGTTAAAGCAGGTTCAGGAGGGCAAATTCTTCAAAAAGGACGAGGAAATTACATGGGTATGCAGAGAGTGCGGATATATGCATGTTGGCAAGGAACCGCCAGAAAAATGCCCTTCATGCGACCATGACAGAGCATTCTTTCAAAGAAGATGCGAGGAGTATTAGAATGACTCAGCAATTGCAAATCTATAAATGCGAAGTCTGCGGAAATATTGTTGAAGTGTTGCACACAGGAGGAGGGACTCTTGTATGTTGCGGTCAGGACATGAAGCTTATGGAAGAGAATACTGTTGACGCTTCCAAGGAAAAACATGTTCCTGTTCTTGAGAAAACAGAAACAGGAGGGACTCTTGTAAAAGTAGGAAGTGTTGAGCATCCTATGGAGCCAGAACACTATATAGAATGGATTGAGCTTGAAAACAAGGACAAAAACAAAGTGTGCAGACAGCACTTGCAGCCAGGCCAGAAACCAGAAGCAAAATTCTGCGCAAAAACAGACAACATAAAAGCAAGAGCTTATTGCAATCTTCACGGCTTGTGGAGCAATGAGTAGGTTTTTTCAGTTAATTCTTATCTTGTAAATCCTTCATAGAGAGTTTTTATTAAGAGAGAAGTTCATCTCTGAAATAGAAATTATTTAAGTAAGGTAATCACTCAATGATAGTTACATGATAGAAAGTTTTATAAATAACCCTCGTGTTTCAAAAACAAAGGTTCTATAATAGTATTTAGAATGAAAAAAGAAATTTATTTAATCAAGGCACTGGAAGTAGATATTAAAACAGATTTTAAATCTACTGCAAGAATTGATCTTATTCATAGAACTGAGAATTTGGACGCCTTATTCTTAAAAAGTTCAAGCATTTACCCTCTTCTTCGAGATTACTGTAAAGAAAATTCAACCAGAGCTATAGATATAATTAATATTTTATCTGATGACTCTCTTATGGTTTCTTACTTCATTGAGAGTTATGCTAAAAAAAATCCAGAAAAAAGAAGAATGGCATATGTAGGAAAAGCAAATATAAGCGAGCTTGAGGAGCTTTTATCCGAAAGTTTTGAGATTGTTAAGATAGAGCTATCCGATAAACCTTAGTTTCTAATCTCGCTCAATTTTTGATTTAACTCTTCTGCTTCAATCTTTCTTATCTCATTTATCAAGTTAATAAAATTTGTTGCTATGTTTCTACCGGCCCTTACATCGCTCGGAGTTTTTGATACTGCAACAAACAAGTCTTCATTTTTATTCCAATATATCTTTCCGTGCTTCTTTCCTGAGGAGAACCCAAGTTCGTAATGTTTCATAATCTGACGCTGATCTTTGTCAGGTTCTCCATTCCATTTTATAAAAGCACCTCTTATTTTCTGCTTCTCTTCTTCTGAAAGATATTCTGGCTTGACGCTAAATTCTTTGCCAAAAGTTGCCTTCCAGAACTCTATATAAGGAACAATCTTTGAGGATAGCTTATTTTTCCTTATCTCACATATTATTTTATCATAAAACTTATCCCCGTAATTTCTTTTAATGAGTTTCATTATCTCCTCATTACTCTTAAACTCTTGTATCAACTCTTTAAACTCTCCAAGAGAAATTTCCTGGCTACTTAGCCATCCTGAATGATCTATAAGACGGTACCTTTCATCTACGCTCCCATGATTTTTATCATAAACAGTAATTCCCTCATTAAGCGCTATCTTTTCTAACTCTCTGACTTTTTTTCCAACAGCCATTAAGACCACTCCTCCTGCAATAAGTATAATGCTTAAAACAGAGCTTATGGCATCAGCCCTTTCTGAGATAACATTACCAGTAATCCCTAACTGGGAGCTTATCAGTAAAAATATCCCAGTTATAAACAAAATCCCTCCTATCACCTCCTTTGCACCAAAATGCATTGTTAATTATCCAAGCAATTTTTAGTTAATAAATATTATTGTTTTAGGCTTCAACATTTATATGTTGGTGCTTAAACTTAAAAATATCCTCTCCCTTGCTAAATTAATCAAACAAAAAGAAAATGCTGCTATATAAGATAATTGGAGTTATTGGCTTAGTGTTCATTATTGCAGGAAATCTCACAATACACAAAAACAAAACTGTCAGGAGAAAATACACTTATCCTTTGCTGATTGCAGGAGGAATTTTCCTCGAGATTTACAGCATTTATCTTGGTGACAGAATATTTATGACCTTGCAAGGAATTTTCATAATTGCTGCTATTTATGGGATGATAAAAATAAATAGAAGATGTAAGGAAATGATTAGTTCTTGAGGAGCTTTATAATCTCTTCTTTGAATTTTACTCTAAATATATATTGTTTATAATCTTCAGGAAAAACTTTTATTTTTCTAAGAGGGGTGAGCGGTTCAGTTGATAGATACTGTCCGTTTGGTCCTTTAATTGGATTTTTAACATCAACTTCATAAACATAGCCTGCTTTTGGCATTGCATTTCCAAGAATTACTAATTTATCTTTAGACACTCCGAAGGAAGTTTTCCCTTTAAGAGTTTTTCCAATTGCATAAAGCGCTGCATGAAGAAAAGTTTTTGTTAAGAAAATACCTTTCAGGTTTTCAAACTCGTTCGCTCCTTTTGCTTTTTGAGGTTTCAGAATCCTGACATCTTTAGGGGAGCCATGATAGAGTTTCATGATACTACAATGAATGAAGGAAGGTTTATATATTTAGATATTTTTTGATATAAAAAGAGGGTAAAAGGAATAGCAAAATGGAGAAAAAGAG
>WAQV01000050.1 GCA_015520065.1 Candidatus Pacearchaeota archaeon
CTGACTGCATAACAAACAAAGAGCGCCTTGAAGAATACAGAAAAAGAAAAGAAGCTGAGGAAGTTAAGAATTAAAAACAAAAGTATCTTGCTCCTTTCTTTTTAAGAATTTCTTTTTGTTTTTCAGTAAGTATGGTGTTTTTGTCAAAAATTGCTCCGCTCGCGTCTGCAATTTCTTCAATACCTTGGACATGTTCAAAATTTGTTTTACAGAGGTATGCATTATTAAAATGCGCTTCTTTAACAAAAGATCTTCTTAAATCTGTTTCTCCCATATCCACTCTAGCAAGAATTGTGCCATATAGCACAGATTCTATAAGCTTTGCCTTTCTGAGAACAGCACCTTCAAGATACGCTTTTTTAAGCTTAGATAATATCAGATTTGTTTCCTCCAACCATGCACCTACAAGAGTGGACTCTTTAAGGTTTACTTTGTAAAGATTTCCTTTATAAAAATCAGACCTCGAAAGAACTGCCTTGTAGAGATTTGCCCTACTCAAATCTATTTCTTTTCCTTGAAGATAGGGAAGACGAATTCCAGGAGCCTGAAGCGCTTCAAGTTTAGAATAATTTAAGATTATTGGTTCTTTAGAGAATTTCTGATTGTACAAATATGTTTGCAATTCTCTAAAAGCTTCATGAGCTTTCAGATTAAACCCTTCTTCTAATCTTATGTAAGAGAAATCCCTCTCTCCAGCTAAGATTTTCTTTACAAATTCCTCTCCTTTCATACTTTTTAGTGTTACAGTCATCTTAACAAGTATAGGTTAGGTTTACTCAATAACTCTCATATCTTTCTTTAACTTCTGGATTGTACTTCCATACAATTTCTTGAATCCTTTTAAGTATTTTGGAGTCAACTGTTTTAACAGGTGGAAGAGGCTTTATTCTTTTTCTGCTTTGAGTGCATATAACTTTAAATGCTTCTTGAATTTCTTTAGTGAAAAGGTCAACTACCTCAATCTCCTTTTGCAGTTCGTATTCCAACCCAGAATACTCAGACCTATCCCTGTAAATCTCCCTAAAGTTTTTTGCACTTGCTATATAGTTGTCAATTACTGCTTCGAACTGTTGCTCTTCTTTTTCTCTTATGGATGTTACACCAAGATTATAAAGCTCTCTTAATATCGTCTTTGTTATCTCTCTTGCCATTCTCCCAAGGCTGCCGGATTCTGAGTGTTTATGGTCGTAAAAGCCTATATCAACCTGCCCTATTTTTCTCCTGTTTTCATAAAGGTAACTTACCATTCCAATCTCCAGACCCCAGTCAGGCTGAATAGGAAGATTTGATGCCAGCCCATTGCTCATTCCGTACTCTCCTGAAAGGATGTATCTGTAACCTTTAAGGTAGTTAAGATAGTCTCTGGCTAAATCATTATTTCCATAAACCTTTTCAAGAGCTTCAATCAGCGGAGCTACAAGCAATCTTGTAACCCTTCCAGCCATTTTTTTATTTCCATCTCCTGTAAGCCTTTCATAGTATGCCTTTACAAAATCATATCTTATTTTAGGGTCAACAAGAGGAAGAGCAAGACTGTTGATAATGTTATTCTTTTTGTAAGTCCTAATATCGCAGTCATGCATTATGAAGCAGCTTTTTGGATTAGTAATGAACCAGTAGTCCAAAGCAAACCACATGTTTCTTCCTTTGCCTTCATTCAGATTATATCTTTTCAGCTCCTTTTCTCTTAACTCCATCATCTCAGGAGCATCATTCCATATCACTACAGCATTGGAAATTCCCTCAAGGTTTTGTTTAACTTTATAGAAATCTTCCTGGCTTTTGCACCTGTCCAGTCCAAGAATAACGCTATCAAGATAGTCTGTTTTCTTGACTACGGGAAGTATTCTTTTTGTCATAACTTCTGATAAGGCATCCTCAAGAGTTGCAGGCAGAAATAATGTTATAGGGTTGATTTTAGAGTGACGCCTGATAATTCTGTCTGCATCAGCTCTTACACTTCCTAAATCAGCAATAAGGCTGTTTGAACTAAAACCCATACCTATAAGCTTTCCGAGAGATATATAAACCTTTTGGTAGTGTTATCACTACAGAATTATGAAGTAACCCTAAAACCACTTTTCCAGACTTGTCTGAGTTTTCAGATGTTTCAGAAGCTTGCTTTTTGCCAGTAAGTGGGATATGTCAAAATTGAATTTTATCATACTTATCTTTTTGGAACTATCTTCCAACTCTTTTAAAGAATTAAACTTTAACACTCTGTTATTTAATGCTTTTCTTACAGACTCTCTGACAACCCATACACCCATAGCAGCCCAATATCCTGGAGTTTCAATTCTTATGACTAAAACAGACGCCTGTCTTTTTATTTTGTTTAGATGTTCCAAGATTGGAAGCCTTGTTGCATAATAGCCGCCAGCAGTGGAGTATGCATAATCTTTTCTTCCTGAATACCACTCATAATCTGTAGAGGCTTTAAAACTGGTTGAAGGGTTCCATGAACTTCCAGGCATATAAATCTCAAAAAGCTCATAACTCCAGACTGAAGGAAAAAGCATTATCAGATAGCAATTCCCCATAAACTCTCCAAAAAACAACTCATACTGTTCAATGCACTTGAAATCTTTTATGTTGTTAATTAGATTTTTTCCGATTATATCATCTGTAGCAGTGATGCTCCATCTTGTCGGAACAAGCTTTCTTTGCTTTTTAAGGCCTAAAACTCCTATGCTTAAGATTTTGCTTAAAGTGTATTCACTAAAATTGCTTTTATACAGCTGAGTAACTGCATCAGAAGCTTTTATATCATCATTTATAACTTTGTCAATTTTTAGAGGTATCTTTACATTTCCTACAATTCTTGCTTTTTTAAGCTCGCCTTTAAGCCCGTGCGGAGTTATAATTTTGTCTGCACGCCTTTCAGGGTTAATTTTCCTTTTTAACTCAATCTCAACATTTACAGGCTTTGATGCAAGAGCTATTTCCTGTGCTAACTCAATAAATTTTCTCCCTGCCCTGGAATTAACAGAGCTGACTGAACTAGCTAAGCGTGGCATTGAAACAGCTGACCTGAATCTTGAATTAAGAAGACTGTTTCTGAGGTTTAACACCTCTCTAATACCGAAACTTTTCTCTGCCCAGTATTTAGGGTC
>WAQV01000051.1 GCA_015520065.1 Candidatus Pacearchaeota archaeon
GCTCCTATTCTTGCACATGCAAGCATTGCTATAAGTGCCTCTGGAATTAAAGGCAGGTAAATAGCAACAACATGCCCTTTTCTTACTCCAAGTTTTTTCAGGACATTTGCAAATTTATTGACTTTCTCATAAAGCTCTTCATAAGTAAGAATTACCGGCTTTTCGTTTACTGGCTCTGGAACCCAGATTAAAGCAGTTTTGTTTCCTAAACCATTCTCAATATGCCTGTCAAGTGCATTAACACAAAAGTTAAGTTTTCCTCCTTTAAACCACCAAAAATAAGGGAGTTTCTCTACATAAGTGTTTTTCTCTTTCCAGAGCTTTTCCCATTTAATTCCCTCTTTTGCAAGATTGCTCCAGAACTCGGTAGGGTTTTTATTTGCTCTTGAGTAGATTTTCTCATCTCTAACCCATGCAATTTTTTTCATCTCTGTAGAAGGCCAGTATTTCCCTCCTTTTTTCACAACATATTTCTTTGCAGGCATTTTACTAAATTTTAATGTCGTTGTCAATAAACCTCCTTTTTTCTTTTACCCCTTTATACCAGAGCATTTTTGTGTATCCTGTATTGTCAATCTGTTCAGGTCTTATGTCAAGCAGCTTTAAAACCTCTCTTATTCTTTTTCTTGCTTTTTCCAGCTCAGACATCTTGCACAGATACTCAATCTCCATAAAATAACCTAAATGCTTTACATTGTTTATCTCTATAGACACTCTTTTGTCTTTGTTATATTGATAGGTTTCGTTTCTCTTTATTTTTTTAATCCACTCGCTAAATCCCAAATCTTTAAACAATGCAAGAAGGTTCTTTACTTCATCTTTGCCTTTTAACTTAAACTCAAACTCCTGTTTCACTACAATATCTTTTGTCCAGTATTTTGTCAGCCATTTTTTGAAATTAACCTCAAACTCGTCTTTCATGGCTCTTATCCTGAAAGCCTTTCTCGGATAGGCATTCTTCCTGAACCAGCTTTTAAGAGCAAAATAGTCATCCTCTTTTTTTCCTTTTTTCACAAGTTTAGCTATCTTTTTAATTTTCTCTCTCAAAGCAGGCACTTCAGACTTATCGAGTTTAACTTTTGTTTCAACTTCAAGCCAAGCCATTTCACCCTCTTTTAAATAATTAAAATAAAAACATATTTTTCATTTAAATAGTTTTTCTTTATTCCAGCTGTACAACATTAAGGAGTTAACTTATCTTTGTTCCTTCTTTAACGTCTTTCTCAGGAACAATAAGAGTTATCTCTTTGTTATCTTCTTGCTGGCTGACAGCTGCAAGAATCATTCCTTGACTCTCAATGCCTCGAAGTTTTTTAGGCTGAAGATTTACTAAAAAAACAGCCTTTTTGCCTTTAAGTTCCTCTTTGGAATAATATTTTTTAAGTCCTGCGCAAATCGTTCTTTTTCCTATCTCTTCGCCAAAATCCACAATCAACTCATAAAGAAGGTCTGCTCCCTCAATATCTTTAACCTCATCAATTTTGCCAACTCTCAAATCCAACTTTTCCCATTCATTAAAGTTTACACCTTCCATTTTACTCTTATTCTCTAAAAGAGGAAGTGCTGCTTTTTATATTTTTTGAGTGAAAGTCTGAGTGAAAAGCATTACCTCTATTATAACTGATTTAGTTAAGACCATCATAATATTTAAAATACTCTGCTCTTTCTTTAAATCATGGAGATAAGCAGCAAAACAGTAGAGGAAATTGACGAAGCTATTGAAAAAGAAAATCTGAGAAAACTTGAAGCTATATTCTTCATCTCAGGCAGGTTTTTGTCTATGCAGGAATTGGTATCTTTGAGTGATTTAAATCCTATAATAATAAGAGGGCTAATTGAAAAGCTTCGTGAGAAATATGGCAAAATGGGGTCTGCTATTGAGATTATTGAAAAAAACGGTTTGTGGAAGATGGATGTTAAACCTGAGTTCAGTTATATTACAAACAAGCTTGCTACAGGCTCAACAGAGTTTACAAAAGCAGAACAAGAGACACTTGCAATTATTGCCTATAAGCAGCCTATAAAGCAGTCTGTTGTAATAAAAATTAGAGGAAACAAGGCATACGACCATATAAAAAAGTTCGTGGATTTAGGGCTTGTAAAAAAGAAAAAGCTTGGCCATACTCATGAATTAAGTTTAAGCGATGAGTTTTATGATTATTTTAATATTGATTTTTCAGCTGCCAATGAAAAGAAAAACATATTAAAGTTAGAAGAAAACAATAAAGAATAAAATGGACTGGTTGACTGGAGTTTATCTTGCATACTCTTTTATTGCATTCTATTTCCTTTTCCTGTTTATTTTAATTTATATTCAGAACAGAAGCAAGTTGTATGAGTATGAAGAACCAAAAAGAAATTACTCTTTAAGCATAGTTGTTCCGTGCTATAACGAAGAAAAAAGCATTGAAGGAACAATCAAAGCGCTTCTTAACTCAGATTACAAAGGACTGAAGAAAATCTTTGTTGTAGATGACTGCAGCACTGACAATTCTTATAAAATTATAAAGAAAATGGCTGCCAGGCATCCTAAGGTTGTTGCATTAAGGACACCAAAAAACACAGGAAAAGCTAGTGGAGCAAAAAACTATGGTGCAAAATTTGTCAAAACAGAACTCATAGGATTTACAGATGCTGATTCCTATCCAAAAAAAGATTCCATAAGAAAAATGGTGGGATTTTTTAATGACTCTCAGGTTGGAGCTGTAACTGCAATGGTTTTAGTTAAAAAAAGAGATAAGTTTATTGAGAAACTGCAGGCAATAGAATACAAGATAATTGCGTTCAGTAGAAAGCTCTTAGGTTTTATAGACTCAATCTATGTTACACCAGGTCCTTTGGCAATTTACAGAAAATCTGCATTTGATTCTGTAGGTGGATTTGATGAAAAAAACCTTACAGAAGATATTGAGATAACCTGGCACTTTGTAGCAAAAGGATACAAAATAAAAATGAGTTTGCCATCAAAAGTTTATACAGTTGTTCCAGACAACCTTAAAACATGGTTCAAGCAAAGGATAAGATGGAATATAGGAGGAATCCAGACAATCAATAAATACAAAAAAACATTTATGAAAGTTGGAATGCTTGGAAAGTTCATACTCCCGTTTTTTGTATTTTCATGGATTATTGGTCTTACAGGATTATTAATCTTGGCTTACAGGTTTATCAGAAGTGCAATAGTCCAATATCTTTCAACTACTTACTCCATACAAACTCATACAGCAATTCTTACTTTAAGAGAGATAAACTTAACACCAAATATCCTTGTTTTTTTCGGGCTTATGACACTGTTTATGAGCTTGTCATTTACTGCAATATCACTTATACACTCCAGAGAAAAAGAATTTAAAAAGCATAAATGGTTTGAGATACTGTCATATATGTTTGCGTATCTGCTTGCATATCCAATACTGCTGATAGTGTCTTTTTACAAATTCATAAAAGGAAAATATTCATGGTAAAAATGTTTGGAAACAATAAAAATGTATTTTGGGAAGCTCTGCTGTTAACCTTAGTAGTATTCATACTTGGCTTATTGTTAGGTGTTGCATACGAATCAGCTCAGCTGGAAAAAATAAATGATTATTATGCAAAATCAGAAAACTCTTTAATGGATATGGTTGCTTTAAACAGCCTCGTAGATGTAGAAAACACAACTTGTGAGCAGATTGCAGAGTCAAGCATAAAATTTGCAAACAGGATTTATGAGGAAGCTATTATTCTTGATGAACTTGAGGAGGCTGGAAAAATTACAGATGACATGAAGCTGGCTCACAAAAAATATGACCTTTTAAGAACTTTCCTGTGGATTAATCTTCTTAAGGCAGAAGAAAAATGCCATCCAGAAGAGAATATTTCATTGGTTGTTTATCTTTATGAATATGAAACTGATGATTTGGCAAAAAAAGCCACGCAGAAGGTATGGTCTAAAGTGTTATATGATTTAAAACAAAAGAAAGGTGACGAGATAATTTTAATTTCAATAGCAGCAGACACAAACATTACCTCACTGGACACAATATTACAGAGATTTTATATAAGAAAGCTTCCAGTAGTTATTATTAATAACAAGATAGTCATAGAAAAACTTTCATCAGTAGAAGAGCTGGAAAAATACCTAAATAGTTAAGAAGGTAAAATGAAAGAGTGTTTTAAATGCGGTATTTCAGGGGAAAGGGCTTTTCTCATGGAAGTAATATCAAGAGAAGGAATTGTTAATGTGTGCAGAAAATGTTCTTTTGAGGAAAATCTTCCTGTAATTAAGAAAGTCAAATCAGTTAATTTTGATGTTGATAGCGAGAGAAGATTTTCTGACAGGCTTAGAGAGGCAAGAAAAAAAGTTGCTGAGAGGTCAAAAGAAACGACAGTTAGAAATTTTAATGAATTAAAAAGGCAAGATGAGGAATTAAAAAAAATAGTCAATAAAAATTATGAAAACTCTCTTAATGCCACTTCTTTACAGGATGTGTCTAAAAGAGATGATTTAGTTAGGAATTTTCACTGGATTATTATGCGTGCCAGAAGGCTGAAAAAGCTGACTCAAGAGCAGCTTGCCAAGCAGATAAACGAGCCTGAAGCAGCAATCAGGCTGGCAGAAAAAGGAATAATACCTAAAAACAACTCTAAGTTAGTTAGAAAACTTGAGATGTATTTAGGCATTAAGATATCAAATAATGAACCTCAAAATCAGAATGCCAGCTCAATTAGTTCATCTTCATCTTTCAGTTTGTCAGACAGCTTGCCTCAAAATACTACACAATTTCAGCAGGACTTGCAGGAAGAAATTGATTTTAACGAACTAAAAAACATGACAATTTCTGATTTAAGAAAACTTGCAGAACAGAAATCAAAATCTTTATAAACCAAAATAACGGATTCTCATTATGGAAATTAAAATAATCAACAGTTCTAAAGAAGGAATTGAGATAGAGATTGATAATTTAACAATAGCTGAACTTCTTAGAGTGTACCTTAACAAGGATTCAGGAGTTACATTTGCAGCATGGAAGCGTAAGCATCCTACAGAGAACCCAATACTAGCTGTTAAAACATCAGGCAAGACACCTCAAAAAGCTATATCAGATGCGGTTTCATCCATTACAAAAGATCTTGACAAAGTTTTGGGTGACTTCAGCAAGCTTAAAATTCAGTAACTCTTATTAATCCAAGCTGTCTGATTTCTATATGGTAAAAACTGAGAAAATCTCAACTGGAAGTTATGATTTAAACAAGTGGCTTTATGGAGGTTATGAAAAAGACATCATTACAATGATTGCTGGTCCTCCTGGCAGTGGAAAAACCAATTTTTGCATTTTAGCTGCGTGCAGCCAGGCTAAAAAAGGAAACAGAGTGATATTCATTGATACTGAAGGAGGTTTCAGTGTTGAGAGAGTAAAACAGATTGTTGAAGACCAGCATGAAGACATACTGAAAAATATTTTATTGCTGGAACCTTCAAGTTTTGACGAACAAAAAAAGTGTTTTGCAAAACTCTCAAGCCATATTAAAAAAGGTCATGTAGGACTTATAGTTATTGACAGCATGGCAATGCTTTACAGGCTTGAACTTGGAGAGGCTCA
>WAQV01000052.1 GCA_015520065.1 Candidatus Pacearchaeota archaeon
TTAAGCTTAAGTTCATCATGACATTTCCCATGTTTGTTACATTTGCTATTTGTTCTAAAGACACTTCTGTTGCATTTACAGTTCCATAATCAATACTGTCAGGCAGTGCCAAAGCCAACAAAGTATTTATTGTTGTTGTGTTGCTTTCTAAGCTGTTTGAATTTAAACTGTCATTTATTAAAAGAGTTACATTCCATGTAGCATTGTTTGCATAATATGCAACATCAAAAGTGCAAGTAGCATTTACTTCTGTTGAGTCTCCATAAGTTAAATCAATAACGCAAGTGTTATTTGTATAGTGAGTGTTGTTATCATCAGCATCTCCGTAAAAAGAAGCTGAGTTATCAAAAAATTCTGCCTTTAGGCTGTCGATATCTCCTTCCCCATTGAAATCTCTAGCTATTACATAGACAATGACTGTTGTAGTAGAATTTGGAGTTAAGTCAATGTTATTTCCATTGTTTATTGTAATATTCACTATCTCTGGAAAAGAGTTTCCTATTCCCAATAAAGATGATACTGTTACATTATCCTTATCTACAACAGCATCTGTTAAATTTACAGGTGGAAGAAATATTGCAATAAATAAAAGAAGAAACAGAAGTATCTCTAAAATAAATATCTCTTTATTTTCTTTGCTAAATATTTCTTTTTCTCCTCTTTTTATTTTTGTTTTTTCCTTCATTTTTCCTTGCTTTTTTTGTTAAAAAAATAAAAAAATAAAAAGAAAAAATAAACAAAATTTATTCTAGCTCTACGAAAAAGTAATAGGTAGTTACTGCTGTATCTGTTCCATGACCATCCTCTAAGACCAGCATCTCAAAGTCATAGTCATTTCCATCAAAACCTGCAACAGCACCTGACTCTAGTAGAGCAGCAAAAATTATACTTTTTGACACTGGCTCATAAAGCAGTACCTCTTCAAAATTATTGCTTACTCCCTGTCCAGTGCTGTCAAAAACTCTAGTGCTTCTGCACTCTCCCTCAGAGAACTGCTGGTTTGCAGTATAGAAAAGGTCATGGGTTCCTGCTCCAATCAAATTGAAAGTTTCGTCAACACCATCAACATCTGTTGAAGCTATATTAAACATACTCTCTAAAGTGGAAAGGTTTGTTCCGTACAGACTTGTAGTTCCTCCGTTTCCAGACTCATCTGTGTAACTTCCATCTGCAGTAAAGTTGAAACACTGTATATTTGTCCAACTTATACTGCTGTTGGTTGATGCATAAACCTCTCCACTCGGATTTGCGAGACTCCAGTTGTACATTACATTATCATTTGCATCAGCTAGTTGAATAGTACCTGAAACATTACCGAAGTAACCCTGCCATGTCTGAGTTGTCTGAATACCACTCAAAGTTACTTCAGTAATATTTCCTGCAATTGCAGTGTTAGAGCCTGCAGCATCTGCTGGAGCTGTTTCAGACCTAACTTCAGTCACACTGCTACCAGTAGGCTCTATTGCTGATGCAAACGACAAAGCAGCCACTAAAAGGAGCAGGCTAAATGCCATAAAAGTCATCACTCTTATGCTTCTTTCACTCTTCATCCCTCTTTTCCACACCTCCTTTCACCTCTTTTCTAACCAGTAGTAGGTTAGGATCATAAATCGGATGAATATTATGCAATTTTTCCGAATCAGAAACAATCTTTCCAATATCTGCCTCGGAAACAAATCTGCAAGAGAGGAACTTTCCTGCCTCTTTTAAAAAACCCTCAATCTTTGACTTTAATCTTTTACTTACAGGAAAATCGCAAACAAAGCCGATTTCTGGCTTTTTGGAAGAAGTATCTACAAACATGCATTTAACCTCTCTAATGTCATCCTCTATTTTCCAGTATAGCTTTTCAACATAATAATGCAGTTCCGGATCTTCCATTAACCAGATCCTCAGAATTATCTTATGATAATCTGTCAGAGAGATGGTTTTTTTAGAAGGAGTGTCTTTTATTAGGGCAGTAATATGAAGTATTTCTTTTGACAAAGAAAACACCGTTCTTGGCTTACCTTTTTCGACAAACCTTGTTCTTTCTTTAACAACAAGATTTGCAGCCTCAAGAAATCTTAGCTGCTGACTCACATAAGAAAGAGTTGTTCCAAGCTTTTGAGATATTTCTAAAGGAGATGATGGTTTTTCTGCCAGAATTTCCAGAATTTTCCACCTCGGTGAACTGAAAAATAATTCAAAATCCATGAT
>WAQV01000053.1 GCA_015520065.1 Candidatus Pacearchaeota archaeon
TTATAAGAGCGTCTAGGATTGAAAGGTCGCTAATTCCAGTATCCTCTATAATAATTGCACTTGCTTTTGCAAACAGATTTAATTTTGACGCATTTATTTTAATAATTTTAACTGTGCTTATTTATTCGTTTGGAGGATTAATGAATGCAGTTTGCGATAGAGATTACAAGGTAGTTAAAAGCGCTATGCTTTTTGTTTTGTTTTTGGTTTTTCTTGCATTAGCAATCAGCCACAAAAAAGAAATTATGATGTTTGTTGCTATATCTATAGGATTAAGTTTTATTTATAACAAACTCTCTAGAAGAATCCTGTTAGGAGATTCTTTTATACTTGGACTTACTCATGGCGCAGTCCCTTTTATTGCTGCAAGCATGTTGATGAAAATAAGCCATAGTTTTTCAATTAGTTTTGGTACATATATCTTTTTAGTTTTGTTTTTACTAGTTCCTATGAAAAATTTTAATGGAATTAGGGAAGACAGAAAAAGAGGATATAAAACCCTAATAACTTCATACAAAAATGGAAAGTTTCTAACACTATTAATGTTTGTTATCTCTGGGATAATTTTTATTGCAATATATTTCGCATTTGGTCTGCCTAAGACTTATTTAGTAGCTATTTTAATGGCATTTGTTGTAAAGATAGAGATTCTATTTCTCGTCTTTGCCAAAGAGAAAATTAAGGCTTATGAACTAACCAGAATTTTAGTAATAATTTTATGTCTGGGCATTGTTTACAGTGTTGCAACAGAGTTGAAAATAATTTTGCTTTCAAATATTGTTTTCTATCTCTATGCAATATATCTCTTCAAGAAACTTGTTTAAACTCTAAGTTTAAAAGAGAAGGATTTGCCTTAAACTTGGTTTTCTTCAAGTAGTGGGTTTTTCCTGTAGCAATATTGATAAATCCGTTCAACACAAAAGGTAAATAATTAAACCCGTATTTGCACACAGGAGGATAAATAAATGTAAAAAATGTTTTATCTTTTTCAAATCTGCAAGAAGGAATTCCCCATCCAAGAGCGCTTAAAAGGTTCCCTATGTCTCTCAATCTCTTATGAATATCTCCTTCACTCTCAAATATATCTGGATAGATATTCTCTGATTCTGAGATTACTGAGTCCTTAAATATGGAAAACTCGCCTGCATTTTTATAATGCTCTGAAATCAGCTCCATCATCCCAATTTCTCCTGGAAAAATTATCCTATTTCCAACATAGTGCTTTCCATCTGGCTTGATTGAGATTTTATTGAATTTTATAAGGTCGCTGAAAGAAAAAAGATTAGGAGTATTATGGAAAACAATGTTTTCTGGAAAGTTTAATTTCTCGTACTCTTTCATAGGAAAAATCTCCTTTAAGTTCAAAACATGCTTCTCTTTTATGTTCTTGTTTACAAATATGACGCAAGTTTCATCCTCAAGAAACTCATCTTCAGCTTCGAGATTTTCATTGAATAAGCAGCTAAAAATTCCGCTCACAATACCTCCAAAAATGCTTCCATCTTTTGTTTTTCTCCAGATAATGTTATCTTTTCCGCTTAAAATGAATGTCTTTCTGTTCCTGTTAAACAAAATCTTGCTGCATACAGACATTCCGTTTGCTCTTAGATTAGAGAAAATGCTTTCAATTATTGTTGACAATGGAAATTGCTTTGCAGCCCTTATTTTTGAAAGCAGCATATATCTTGCTCCGATTTCCTTTCCAACTTTGTAAAAAAATTCTTTTGCTTTTTCTTCTCCAAGTTTATTGATAGTATTTAGCTGCAACCTTACAAAAACATCTTCAAAATAATAAGCTATTCTTTTTCTCGGAGCTTCTGGACTGTATTTTTGAGAGAGTTTGTTAATTATTATTCCCGGCCTGTCTATAATTACATTTCTTGGAAAATACACTTTTGTTATTATCTCTCTGCTGTAATCCCCTCTTTTTTCCATTTTTACTACTCTGTATCAGTACTATTAGATAAAAATAGAGATATTTAAATCTATTTAATAAGTATATAGAAAGAAAGGATAGAGGTAAGTTATTCCTCAGGTATCATCTCTATTCCGTTTTTTCCAATCTCATATGGCTTGCTTTCTTTGTACTGGTTTGTCCATCTCATTTTTGGGATGAATATTCTTCTTTCAATAGTTCCTAAGTCAAGAAAGTCAAGCTTAATTATCCCATCCACAAGATATGGAATATTATAGTCAAAGCTGTACATAAGGTTGTCATGCTTTTCAAGCACTAAAAGAGCTGTAATGCTTCTTTTTCTTAGCTGATAAAAAGAAGAGTTGATGAGTTTTCGCACATTAACATTCACTGCAAGAGAATGAGGGTTATCTATAGAACTGAAAAAGCAGTTAAAACTATCTATAACTAGCCTTTTTATTTTCTTGTCGTCTTTTATTTTTTGCAAAAGCTCTTGGTGTATTTTTTCGTATTCTGGATAACTGTAACACTTTATAACTATTAGTCCTTTTTTCTCATATTCCAAAAACTCCTCTGCAAAACTAAAACTGTTTATCATGTTGTCAACATTTCTTCTTGGTTCTTCAAGATTGATATAAACGCATTTCTGACCTTTTCTAGCTCCTTCTAAAAGGAAGTGAAGGCTGAATATTGACTTCCCTACTCCGGGAGGTCCAGAAAGCCCAATTATGCTTCCGTATGGAATTCCGCCTTCAATCATGCTGTCAACTTCCTGTATACCTATGCTTTCCCTTTCTACCATCTTAAACTTTGATTTTATCTACAACATATACAAACAATATTTTTGTGTCTGTTTCTATACGCTGGCATTTTACTTTCTCATTAAAATTTAAGTTGTCTCTCAGCTCTCTCGGAATCAGAAAATATTTTGTTGCTTCATTTGTTCCTCTCTGTGAAAGATTTGTTTTTATCTCTGCTGCGTCTTCAGACAAGATGTGTATGTTTTTTATGTGCCCTTTTAACTGCAATGACTCTTCATAGGACATCTCTACTTCAACGATAACTTTATCGTCTTTTGTAGTCCTTATTCCTATGATTGAGCCCATTTTTTAGTACCTGACTTAAGGGATAAAAATTTAAAAATTATAGTTTTAACTTTTAAATTAGAAACATTTTTATAAATAATTGATCTTTATGGATAAAAGTTGAGTATAAATAAGAGGTGAAAAAGCGTCAAAATGGGTAAAATAATCCATAGCAAAATTCTCCCAGATAATAAATTCATTTACAAACTTCTCATAGAACCAGAGGAACTTGCTAATCTTAAAGGAAATTTGAGAAACATCTATTTATTTTGCGCTGATTTGTGCAACAAGAATGCAGAGATAAACCAGCGTGGGAACAAAGGAGTCACTAAGTATTTTAAGATTCCGTTAAGCATAAGGTCAAGAAAGAAATACTATGGAACTCTTTCTTATCAGAAGATTGAGACTGATACAAAGGTGTTTTATGTATATATAGTTGACAAAAATAACTCAGGACAGCTCAACAATAAAGACAAGTAATTAATATTTTTGTTTACAGAAATCTTTAAAAATAAATTCTTTTTAAGAAGATAAACCCTAAATAAAAGAGGTTGAAGATGGAGGCGGAGTTCGAGGAATTTTTGGAAGAAGAACCTTCTATGGATGACGAAGATAACTTTGCTGAAGAAATTGAAGAAATGGACCTTGACTGAGGACTATTTAATTTTTAGAGTTTCTTGATTGTTTTCTTTATTTAGTTCTTCAAAAGAGGAATCTATTATGAAGGTTAAATTATTAATAGATATTTTTGGTATAAACAGGTTTCTAAGCATAATTGCTCTCCCATATCCAATTTCCAAGGGCTCTACTTTTATTTTTTTAACGATTTTGCTATCTACCATGATTATAATTTCTGATTTCTCTGATTTGGCGAGTCCGTGATTCCTTATGCTGACATTTATATCTGCATATCTTCCACGCATTATTACTGAGATATTTTCAAAAGCCAAGTCTGGATAAGAAGGGTAAGAATATAGTTTATTTATCAACTCTATTATGTCATCGCCAATAGTTTGTTTGCATCTGCTTATGTTGTACATTATGTTGTTGGGGTTTGGAGAATGGTCAAATCCTAAAGCATGAAGCAGTTCGTGCAAAGCAACATTTGGTCTTGAGCATCTGACATCTTTTATAAGCAGAACTTTGCCATGAAGAATAACATTAAAATTCTGTGTTGCTGTAATGTTTGTAGGCCCTCCTTCACCTGCAATAAACATTCCTTCCTCAATTTTATTTTTGCTTTGACATTTAACTGAAATTTCCTCATTAAAATTTACTGGATAGAAGTTAAGAACTGTCAAGTTTGACAAAATCTGGAATGCTCTTTTCATATCTTCTTTTTTCTGAAGAGAGCAGCTGTATATTTTATAAGAGATGTTTGATAAAGGATATCTCATATTTTTATAAAACTGCATGCTCTCGCTTTTGCTGTCAGGCATAATGCTGAAATTTGCATGATTCGGAGCCCTTATAAACTCTATAGTTTCGAAAGGCACAAACCAATAAAAAACTAGCAGGCTTACAGCTATAACAATAAACAAAAAACTCAGAATGCTTTTGAAACTCATTTTTAAATAATCTCTCTGAATATATATAAAGTTATTTGCCACCTTCAATTAGAATTTATGTACAAATCGTTTTTCATATAAGATATGCATTTCTGCAGAAGTAACCTGTAATCTTTTTTCTTAATCTATTCTTTCTCTATAAATTCCCTTAACTTTGCTGCTCTTCACAGCTTTTTCCTTTGTCTTTAACAAACCATAAATCCTTAAACTCAAGATTAAGGAGAACTGTTAATGCCTCTTTTAAGTCAGCGGTTTTTTTCTTTTCCAATCTCGCTTTTAATTTTTTCCCAATCGTTGTTATGGAAATATAGATGCATGAGTTCGTGTCCGCAGGTTTTCAGTGCTTTTGGAA
>WAQV01000054.1 GCA_015520065.1 Candidatus Pacearchaeota archaeon
CATGAAAGGGGTATTTATAATACTCGATGGAATAGGAGATTTGCCATGCAAACAGCTTGATGGGAAAACTCCTTTGGAAGCTGCAGAAACTCCTAATTTAGATTTCCTATCAGCAAGAAGCGATTTTGGATATTTGTATCCTGTAAAACCTGGATATGCTCCTGGCTCAGATGAGGCAATTCTCTCAATTTTTGGAAACTCGAAAAATGTTGCGCATGTCTCAAGAGGGTGGCTTGAAGCTCTTGGAACTCTCGGAACAAGGTTTAAGTTAACAAAAGGTGATTTAGTATTTAGAGTTAATTTTGCAACAGTAGATGAAAAAAGAAACATAATTGACAGAAGAGTTGGGAGAACTTTAACAACCCGAGAAGCAGAAAAGATTGCAAAATCTCTAAATAAAATAAATCTCGAGAAGGAATTTATTTTCAGGCCTGCAATACAGCACAGGGCTGTTTTGGTTTTTAAAGGAAATTTCTCAGATAAAGTATCAGGAAACGATAATACTTATTCTCATGGAAAAATAAAACAGCAAAAGAAAGCAGGATTCTGCAAACCATTAGAAAATACAGAAAAAGCAATATATACTGCAAATATAGTAAATGAGTTTCTTGAAAAGGCTTATAATGTTTTGGCAGAACATCCAGTAAATGTTTCAAGAAAGAAAAGAGGTCTGCTTCCTGCAAATGCTCTTCTTTTGCGTGGAGCCGGAATTGAGATTCCAAAACTAAGGCAGTATAAAAAATGGGTTGCTCTTGGATACATGCCACTAGAAATTGGTTTTTCAGAGGCATCTGGAATGAAGGTTGTTTCTTTCAGGTATCCTAAACTTAAAGGAATAGATGTTTATAGAAATTTGTATGATGGATTAAAAAAAGCCTGCAAGATGTCAATAAAACTCATAAAAAGGAATTACAAGAAATATGACTACGCATATATTCATATAAAAGAAACAGATATTCCTGGCCATGATAATAAGCCGTTAGAAAAGAAAATGATGATTGAATACATAGACAAAACTCTTTTTTACTTTTTAAGGAAGTTTGCTCCATACAAGAAAGTCAAGATTTTAATAACTGGAGACCACTCAACACCTTGCAAAATGAAGAATCACACTGCAGACCCTGTCCCAGTAATGTTCTATCCTGCTGTTGAAAGAAAACCTGAAAAAAAGAGATTTACTGAGAAGGATGCTAAAAAAGGAGTTTTAGGCAGGATGATTGCAGAAGAGGTATTAAAAAAGACAGATTTTTAAAGTAACAGCTGAATTACCTTAAAGCAATCAGGAGCAATTAAAAGTTTTGCACTATAATAATTATTAAAAATCTTTTTTATCTTTGTTTAATTATGAAGATAATGAAAAAATGATAACTTACAATGAGATTTACGAGGCTGCAAAGAAAGAGAGATACTCAGAACAGCTCCAGAAACTGTCAAAAACTTTTGTAGAGGATTTTGCAGAATACATAAAAGAAAAAAAAGAGATTGTTTCAAAGTCTGAAGTTGAAGGAGAGGTATTTTCTGACAGTGTTATCAAAACAAAAAAACAGATAGAAAGCGCCATAACTTTCTTTAAAGAACTCATAAGAAGAAGAAAGAAAAAAATTCTGGATTTAGTAATGATTGCATCAGAAACAGGAATTTCCAAACAGGACTTTGAAAACATGCTTCCTTTTGAGAAAGAGTTGTTTGAAAACTTAATGAAGTGTGTTGAGTCTTCTGACAGCATTTTAAATGGAATTCTGAATGGAAAAAAACAAGAAGAGCAAAAAAATGAATTAGTCATATTTAAACAGGATGTGGAAGAGTTTTTAGACATGAATGGAGAAAAAATGGGGCCTTTCAAAGAAGGAGACATTGCAAACATTCCCAAGGAAGTTGCAAAGATTCTGATTGAGGACGGAAAAGCAGAGATTATTTCTGAGTGATTTTAATCTATAATCTTGACCATATTATTGTCCCTACTATTAAAAAAATTAACCCTATTACTATATAATTCCATTCGCTCCAATTTAATTTTTGCGCCATAATAACGAGACCTGTAAAAAAGAAAGAAAGCCCTATCCCAAAAAAATAATTCTTTAATAACTCTTTCAAACCCATTTTCTCATAAAAAGCCTGCGGAGGGATTCGAACCCCCGACCCTCTGCTTACAAGGCAGATGCTCTAACCACTGAGCTACGCAGGCACATTAAGAGTTAAGATACTTAATTTATAAACCTTATTCTGTTGGTTTTAAGAGTTCAGAGATTATGTTCCAAGATAGCAAAGGCTAATCTTAAGAGTGATTGAATATATATTTTTAACAACAGAAATCTTTATAAACTCTATAATGGTGACAAACCTATGGAAAAAATCATAAAAGGTTCAGAAGAGTATTACCCTGCATTGGCTGGGGCGTACAAGCTAGAGGGAGTGGGTGAAGAAACCACTATTCTTTGGGGAGGCATCACTCCTATTAAAAAAGTAGAATTGGTTCCTACTGCATCAACATTTAGTCTATACATGACTCCTGAAAGAGAAGCTAAAGTTAAAGCTGCTGCTGAACCTATTCTTGCAAGAGGTGGATTTGATGGTCCAAAGTGGAGAACAGAACTAGTTCATCCAAGAGAAGATGGAGGAGTTACAATTTATGTAAGCCCAACAACTTATTTCACTCATGCTGCTTTAAGAGGTGACAGGGACGCTGATGGAAATCCTCTTCCTATGCACCAGTATGTTAATCCTATGACAATTAATACTGTTTTAAGAACTGCTGATGGAAAGATTCCGATAGGAGTTAGAGGAGGTATATCTGACCAAAGAGGGCTTTGTTTAATGATGTCTGGATTTGTAGACAGAGTTGTTTCAGAAGATAATCCTTCACTATCAAAAAAGCCTTCTTTAGAAGAAACTCTTATCAGTGAATCAGATGAGCTGGATTTCAGAGGTTATGATTTCCAAGAAAACTATAGTCCTAGCAATGCAAGAGTTGTAGCTGTTGTATATGGTTCAAATCACGATACAACAGCAGGAATTGTTTATGATGTTCCATTGACACACAAAGAAATATTCCTTCCAAATAAGGAAAAGCCAGAGCATCAGGATTTAATCTGGCTAAATGACAATCCAGAAGACATTGCAGAAGTTATAAGAACTGGAGGAATAAAAGGTATAAAAGCTGCAGACCATATGTTAGGAGTATTGGCTAAATATATACGGGAAGTTTATCTTGAACCAATACTTAGAACAAAAC
>WAQV01000055.1 GCA_015520065.1 Candidatus Pacearchaeota archaeon
CAAGAGATGCTCCTGAAAATATATTGCTTAAAAGCGGCTGCAATGCAAGGGCAACAGCCAAGCCTGCAATCCCTAATCCAGCTAAAAGAGGGCCGATTTCAACACCCCATAAGTTTAGGATATAGAGTATAGCAATAGCAATTATGATAACCCTTATTATGCTGTGAGCCAAAGATATTATGCTCTCATCAGCCTTCTTCTTTACTTTTAAAAATGCCTTTCTGATCCCATTAATTATTATTAAATCAGTAACAACATAAATAAGATAAGCAATAACAATTACTAATGCAGAGTAGATTATATTTGTAATAAAGCTGTTAATTTTCTCTCCAAGTGAGAGTTCAGGAAGAGGTATTAATAGAGCTACTAAAAAAGAGATGACTGTTAAAGGCATTGATGACCTTCTTATAAGCTCGTCATCAAGAGTTGTTTTTGTTTTCCTTGTAATTTTCAGAGTTATCTGTCTGGCTATGTAAAGAGCAACCCTTAAAATAACAAATACTCCTATGAAAATTACTAATGCTCTCAAATAGTTATTGCCTATATACTGTCCAAGCACCTCAAACATGCCTCTTATATGAAGTTTTGTTTTATATATTTTCTGCTTTCTCGAATGCCTCAAGAACTCTTGAATCAGGGCTTAAAAGATATATCTTGTCGTTTTTATGCCTTAAACCTCTGTAAACTCTCTGCAAAAGTTCCCTGCGAGCTTTGTCATTATAAAACTGCCAGTAGTATTGAGGTTTTGTTTTTCTTAGAATCTTCCAGAAGATGTCTTCAATATTCGGGTTAGGGTATTTTGTAAACACTATGCTGTTGCACTCATCTCCAGGAAAATCAATACCCCTATTGCATCTTGTCGAAAAAAGAACCTCTATTTTTTTGTTTTTGAAATCCTCAACAAGCTTTCCTTCATTGTCGTTTTCCTGTATTTCCTTTAACGCATCCTGACTTAAAAGAGCATTAAGATTCAGTTTTTCTATTTCTTCTTCTGATGGAAGGTCTTTGAAAGAATTAACATGAACTAACACAGGTTTTTTTGCAGTTTTTATGCAGATGTTGAGAGCTTTAAGGTAATCCTCTCTTGTGACTCTTCCTCTGGAAAAGTTTGCATAACTGCAGTTTTTCTCATAACCAGTCCTCAATATTTTTATTTCCCCTTGATGCTTTGTTTCCGCAGTTATTATCTTAAAATCCTTAAGGCCGAATATGTTTTTTAATACCTCCTCTGAATGAAGAGTTCCTGACATAAGTATCAGAACCTTTGTTCTGTCAATTATCTCTTTGAATCTTTTTTCAAGGTTTGTTGTTACAATGTTGACACTTATGGATTTGCCGGTTTCCTGAAAACTTACATAGCTCTCATCAAAAAACTCCTCAAAAAGCTTCGCTGTTTCAAAAACATCAAAAAGATAGCTTTCTTCGTCTGTGTCATAACAGTCATAATAAAATTCATCCACTGAAAAAGCAGAAAGAATTGCTTTAAACAAATCAAAAACAGGAGTTTTTCTTAAAGGCAGAATATCTTTTTGCAACAGGATTTTATTTTGCTCCCAGTTCTTTCTAATGTCAAGGATTATCTCGCTAAGCTCTCTTATAATTTTTTCAGTCCCTTCATTTTTTGGAATTACTCCTATAACAGAATTATATAGCCTGTCTAAATTTATTGTTTTCTGATTTGAAAAGCTGTCCAGAAATTCATCGCACTCATCAATAACATCTGCTTCTGTTAAGGGCTTTCTTTTTAATGCAAATTCCAGAAGATATTTTTTTGAGTTGAATACAATTACATCAGATTCAATGTAGGAGTTAAACTGCCAGTAAAATCCGCATCCTTTTTTTCTCTGATGAAACGCGAATTCAATATTGTCAATTCCCTTGTATCTCTTTTTGGTGCTTTGCATGTTTAACTCGTATTCAGAAGGCAGTACAGGACACCAGTAAGGACAGATGCTCGCAATGGATGCTCTTTTTACGTCTTTAATGTCATGAAAATCTTTAAGGTTAATTCTCTTATTTTGCTTTAAATACTCTCTTATTCTGTTAAAGTTTCTTTCTTTTATTTCAATCTTGCACGGAATGAAAGGATTGTCTGCAGAACTGTCTTTTATATTTCCAATTGAAGCATCTGTTTTGGAAGATGAAAAAACGCTGTCCAGCTTTAAGTTTACTTCTTTTTTTGTCTTAAACAACCCAGTATCAGCATTTTCTTTTAGAAATCTGCATTCGTGATTTTTTCTGCCTGTTATTATGCTTATTTTAAGCCTTTCTCTGTTCTCTTTAAGAAGGTATTTGCTTCCTTCGTAATCTTTTTTATACTGCCTTTGAAGGTTTTTTCCTGGAACAACTATTGAAGTTTTTCCAAGTTGTCTTGCTATGTTCAATGCTATGGCGCTTTTCCCAGTTCCGCACTTGCCATTTATGAATATTACTCTGCAGCCGTTTTTTACAGCGTCCATAACCTCTCTTACAATGTCTTCTTGAGATTTTCCGTTTGAAAACTGCAAAGGCTTCAAAAAATTCCCATTTTCATAAAGATTCCACACCATGAGTTAAGATAAAAGAAGATAGGTTATAAAAGTTGTTGGTCTGAAAACACTAAAAAATAGAGTTGCAGGGTTTATTTTATCATGCCCTTTAGATAAGGCAAATTCTTTTCAATAAACTCTATAATCTCTTTTTTATATTTTGGGTTTAAGGATATGTTTGTATAAGTTGGCTTCTTTTGTATCAGCACCCATTTTTTTCTTGATGAGTCTTTTATAATCTCTTTTAGATTTGGAAATCTTTTAAAGTGTTCTAATCTATCATACTTTCCTCCCCAGTTGCCTTTACTTCTTGCAAGCTTAAACATGAGTCGAGCCTTCTCAGTTTCTAAACTCATACACTCTCTATAATAT
>WAQV01000056.1 GCA_015520065.1 Candidatus Pacearchaeota archaeon
GAGGTGGATAGGGTATTGGACGAATATCTAGAGTATCGTATTAAAGAAAAGAAAGAAAAAGAGAAATATTCTAATATAAGAGAAGAGAATAACTCTCGTGGTGATTATAAGTAAAATTTATATCTTTTACTATCTTTTATAACCGTAGAATTATTTTTTTATTCAGCACTCGCCTCAGCTTCCTGAACTTTCACTAAATCAGTAACATAATCTCCTTGCTGAAGCTTAACAATTCTTACTCCCTGAGTAGCACGTCCCATAATTCTTATATTCTTAAGAGAGGTTCTTATTATGATTCCTTTTGCTGTTGTTATTATTATGCTGTCGCTTTCATTTACAGCAGCAGTTGCTACGACATCTCCTGTCTTTTCAGTTACTTTCAGATTAATAACTCCTTTTCCTGCACGAGCGGTTTTCCTGTAATCTTTCACAGCAGTTCTTTTTCCATAGCCATTCTTTGTTATTGTTAAAATTGAGTCTGTATCAAGAGTTTCCAGGCTTACAACCTCATCATCTTTCTCAAGCTTAATTCCTGTAACTCCGTAACTTGCACGGCCCATCTCACGAACATCGTCGCTGTTAAATCTTATTGCTTGGCCTTTTTTTGTAGCCAAGAAAATCTCATCTCCTGGCTTTACAACTCTTACATCAACAAGAGTGTCTGAATTGTCTGCTGGAAGATTTATTGCTCTTATTCCTGATGCTCTTGGTTTAGAGAAATTGCTTAGGGAGATTTTTTTAACCATTCCTTTTTTTGTAGCCATAAATAGATAATCATCAAATTTCTTTACTGAAATAACACTTGCTATTTTCTCATCTTTAAGGTTTAGCATATTCACTAAAGCTTTTCCTTTGCTGTACCTTTCTGCTGCTGGTATGTCATAAGCCTTTATCCATAGCACTCTTCCTCTGCTTGTAAAGAACATTAAATAGTCGTGAGTTGAGCAGACAATTAACTGTTTTGCAAAATCTCCTGTAGCAAGATTGCTTCCAATAACCCCTTTGCCGCCACGTTTCTGTTCCCTGTATGTTTTGAGGTCCATTCTTTTGCAATAGCCCTTTTCAGTTATTGTTATGACAACATCTTTCTTCTGAATCAAGTCTTTTTCAGAAATCTCAGCAATCCTCTGCAATATCTGGGTTTTTCTGCTGTCTCCATATTTCTTTTTTAATTCATTAACCTCTTTAACAATTATCTTAAGTATTTCTTTAACATCTCCAAGTATTTTTTCAAGTTCTTTAATTTTATCATTCAGTTCTTTGTGCTCTTTTTTCAGCTTGTCCTGTTCAAGAGAGGTAAGCTGCTGCAATCTTGTTTCAAGAACTGCCTGAGCCTGCCTTTTTGTAAGCTTGAATTTTTTAACAAGCCCTTCAGCAGCCTCGGAAGTGTTTTTTGACTTTTTGATTGTTGATATTACATTGTCAATATTCTTGAGAGCAATTAAAAGACCTTCCACAATTTCAAGTCTTTCTTTTGCTTTTCTAAGCTCGTATTTTGAACGGTTAGTTATTATGAGTTTTCTGTAATTCACATATTCCTGCAAGACATCCTTTAGGCTTAGAACTCTTGGCTGCCCTTTCACTAATGCCAGAAAATTAACATTAAAAGCATCCTGAAGTCTAGTATACTTGTAAAGAGCATTTATTATAAATTTTGGATTAGCCCCTTTTCTTAGTTCAAGGACTATTCTTATCTTTCCTTTTGCACTCTCATCTCTTAAATCAGCAACATCTTTTATTTTCTTTTCTTGTATTAATTTTGCAATTTGAGTCACTAAGTGGGACTTGTTAAGCATATAAGGTATTTCTGTTATAACAACCAGCTCTTTGTTTTTCAGAGTTTCTGTTGTTACTTTACCTCTCATTATTAGTTTTCCTCTTCCAGTTTTGTACAGCTCAAGCATGTTTCCCTGAACCAAACCGCCTGTAGGAAAATCAGGGCCTTTTACAATTTCACAAAGTTCCTCTGTTGTAATTGAAGGTTTTTTTATGTAAGCTATTATAGCATCGCATACCTCTGTCAGATTGTGAGGTGGGATATTAGTTGCCATACCCACTGCAATTCCTGTTGCGCCGTTTAATATCAGTGCAGGCAGTTTGCCAGGCAGCAATTCTGGCTCCTTAAGAGAGTTATCAAAGTTAGGAATAAACTTTACAGTTTCTTTGTCAATATCCTCCAAAAGCTCCATTGCAATAGGCATTAGTTTGGCTTCAGTATATCTGTAAGCAGCAGGAGGGTCTCCATCAATGCTTCCGAAATTTCCTTGCCCGTAAATAAGAGGATATCTCAAAGAGAAATCTTGAGCCATTCTTACAAGAGCATCATAAACAGCAGAATCTCCGTGAGGATGGAATTTACCTATAACATCTCCAACAATTCTCGCGCTTTTCTTTGTCTGGCTTCCTGGCTTCAAGCCCATTAAATACATGGAATACAAAATTCTTCTCTGAACTGGTTTAAGGCCGTCCTCAATTGCAGGTATTGCTCTTGAAACTATTACTGACATGGCATAGTCTAAGTATGCCTTTCTCATTTCTTCAGAGATTTCACGATTAACTATTCCTTTCTCAATTTCAGCAAGCTTATCTTTGTCAGCCATTTTCTTTTTGAGGTTTTCTTTTTATCTTCCTTAAACTTTAGAAGCTCGTCATCTTTGTGATGAATGACAACTTCCTTATTTCCTAGAGTGAAAGTTATATGTGACTTTGTCTCTTTCAACTTTTCAAGCTTCTTTATCAGCTTTTTTATTTCTTTTTCACTCATAATCACTTCTAAGAGGTTTTCTTCGTTTTCAATTGTCCTCATTTTAGCTTACATCCTCTCCTTTTTCATCAAGATATTTCATAAGTTGTTCCTCTGTAAGCACTTTTTCCTTTATATCAGTGCCTTTCCAGTCACACTTGTGGCATTCCCACTCTCCACGGTTTTTAGAGTGGCTTTCCTCTCCTCCAGACAACACCACTCCAACATCGTCACTGCCACATGCAGGACACTCTCTTATCTTGAAAGTTCTCTCTTTGGTTGATTTATTTTTTGCCATTATACATCAAGTTGCGCCTCCATCGCATTCTCTGATATAAACTCTTTTCTTGACTGAACATCATCTCCCATCAACATACTGAATACTCTATCAGCTTCAACAGCATCTTCTATAAATATTTTTTTAAGCTTTCTTGTTTTAGGGTTCATTGTAGTTTCCCATAACTGGCTTGCAGACATCTCTCCTAACCCTTTAAACCTTGTAACAACCCCTCCGCCTCCAATCTTCTCAAGAGTTTTTTTAAGTTCTTCATCTGAATAAACATAATAATCTTTCTTTTTTCTTATTCTGTATAAAGGAGGAATTGCAACATAAACATGGCCGTTCTCAATAAGTTGAGGCATAAATCTGAAGAAAAATGTCAGTAGCAGAGTTTTAATGTGCTCTCCGTCAACATCTGCATCGCACATTATTATAATTTTATTGTACCTAAGCTTGTTGATGTCAAAATTTTCACCAACACCAGTGCCTATTGCAGTTACCAGGTTTGCTATTTCTTCACTAGTGAGGGCTTTAACAGGATTTGCTTTCTCAACATTAAGTATTTTTCCTTTTATAGGAAGTATTGCCTGTATGTTTCTGTCTCGCCCCATTTTACTGGAGCCTGCAGCTGATTCACCTTCAACAATGTAAAGTTCAGTCATCTCACGCTTTTTGCTCGAACAGTCTGAAAGTTTTCCAGGCAATCCTCCTAGAGAGAAAGCTGTTTTTCTTCTGACCATCTCTCTTGCCTTTTTTGCAGCAATTCTCGCTTTTGCTGATTCCAGAACTTTTGATGTTATCTTTTTTGCAACACTCGGATTTTCTTCAAAAAACTCTGACAAGGCAGAACTTACGACAGAATCAACAAACCCTTTTATTTCAGAATTTCCAAGTTTAGTTTTTGTCTGCCCTTCAAACTGAGGGTGAGGAATCTTAAGACTTATTATTGCTGTTAAGCCTTCCCGAGTGTCGTCTCCTGTCAAAGCCACGTCTTTAGCTTTCAATAAACCTTTCTTTTTTGCATAGTCATTGATTACTCTTGTTAGAGCTGTTTTAAATCCCGAAACATGAGTTCCTCCTTCTACTGTATTAATTGTATTTACAAATCCGAAAATATTCTCCTGATAACTGGCGTTGTATTGAATTGCTACTTCCAGAACAGTGTCTTTTGCGTCTCTTTTGAAGTATATAGGTTTATGCAGAACTTCCTTGGATTTGTTTACCCATTTGACAAATTCTATAATTCCTCCAGATGCAAAAAACTCTTCTTTTTTATTTTTTATCTCATCTATAAGTTTAATTTTAAGCCCTGCATTAAGGAATGCAATTTCCCTGAATCTTGTTTCAAGAACTTTATAATCAAACTGAACTGTAGAGAATATCTCGTCATCAGGCCAGAATGTTATTTTTGTTCCTGTTTCACTTTTGCTGCATTTTCCTATGATTTTCAGCTTGCTTTTTACATGACCTCTTGAATACTCTTGCCTGTAAACATTTCCGTCTTTTTTTATCTCAACTATCAGTTTTTTTGAAAGTGCATTAACAACGCTTATACCAACTCCATGGAGACCACCAGAAATCATATAAGTTTTTTTGTCAAATTTTCCTCCTGCATGCAGCCTTGTTAATGCCACCTGAACTGCAGGAATTTTTAATTGCGGATGAATATCTACAGGAATTCCCCTACCATCATCTTCAACAGTGCATGAGCCGTCTTTGTTTATTGAAACTGTTATATTTTTGCAGTATCCTGCAAGAGCCTCATCCACAGAGTTATCTACAACCTCATAAACAAGGTGATGCAATCCTTCTTTGCCTGTTGAGCCAATATACATGCTCGGCCTTTTTCTTACTCCCTCTAAACCTTCTAAAACTTTTATTGCACTTGCGTCGTATTTTTTACTCTCGCTCATTTTAAACAATAAGGACTCCTGATATAACTTGAAATCAAAAACAGTTTAAAAATCTTGCCTAGTGCTTTTACCTCTTTTTCTCATCTTTGGATTTTGTTATCCATAATACCTTACGTCTCTTCATCTCCATATTTTTTCTGCACTTTGAAGAGCATAGGTGTTTCACTTTGCCTGAATTGTAGACAAGAGTCAACCCTCTAGGAAGGTCATACATCTTTCCACAATAACTGCATTTAGGCATTTTAAGTATACGCTCCTTTTGTAACCTTTGATTTTATTTTTCTTGCTTCAATTTCAGTTTCTCTTAACATCAATATATCTCCAACTCTTACAGGACCTTTAACATTTCTTCTCATAACTCTGCCTTTGTCTTTTCCTGCCTGAACAAGGCATTTCACCTGGGTTATCTCTCCTCTGAATCCTGTCCTTCCTATTAAATCCTGAACTAAAGCAGGGACTACTTCTCCAAGTATCTTATCGCTTCCTTTTGATGCTTGCGATGCTTTTTGTTTAGGTTTTTGCGCTTTTCCTCCCATTTCAGGATAGAAGAAATTTCATTTATTAAGATTTACTGTTCTTTAAGTGCCTCTATGTCTTTCTCAGCCTCTCCAGGCTCAATGATTGCTACTGAAGACGCTGCTACAGGTATTCCTGCAGCAATTCCGAGTTTTTGCTTGCTGTCAACCTCTTTGCACGGAATTTTCTTTTCCTTGCACAACACAGGAAGATGTTGCACTATTTCTTTCGGGTTGACATCTGCAGCATAAGCAACAAACTTTGCAGTCCCTCTCTCAATAGCCTTAGTTACCTCATTAGTTCCTTTCTCAACTTTCCCTGTTTTCCTTGCTTTTTCGATTATTGCGTATATGTCCATTTTATCTTCTCCTTTAATAAAAGGTAATAAATAGGTTTTATTTTTAAGACAGATTAGAATAAAAAAAACAGTTTATAAATCTTTTTGTGCCTATTTAGGAAGATGTTTTACAAGAGATAGCAAGAGGCTAATATATGAATAATGAGCTATAGTTATAACAAATAATATAAACTTTATGCTGTTATTTCTTTAATGAACTCTCAAGAGGAAAAGCAAATCTCTTTCAAAGAGCAAAGAGTAAGAAAAGCAAGTATTGTATATTATTCAAGGCCTGACATTCAAAAAGCCATCGCAGAGTTTTCAAAGGACAGGGAGTGCATTCCCAGATACTTTGAGGGTTTTGGAAAAAGACCTGATGCAATACAGTATCCTTCAGAGGTATTTGAGCTTGCAAAAAAAGGGGCTACATCTTTTCACTGTTCAGAAGAGCTATGGAACAATCCTTTGGATATATCAACAGGAATGTCAGAGCAACAGGCAAACCAGTTACGTAAGGGGTGGGATTTGTTAATTGATATTGACACTAAGTGGTTTGATTACAGCAAGCTTGCAGCAAATGCAGTTATTAAAGTTTTGAACAATCATGGTGTTAAAAACATAGGAGTTAAGTTTTCAGGCTCTAAGGGATGGCATATTTTAGTCCCATGGAAAGCATTCCCAAAGGAGATTGGAGGAGAATTGACAAAAAACATGTTTCCAGAACTTCCAAGGAAGATAGTCAGCTATATAAGGTTCAAGGCTGAAGAAGAACTTAAAAACTCATTAACAGAGGATTTTTACAGGCAGATTAAATCTGCAAATATAAAAAGAGGAATAAAATGCAACTCCTGCAAAAACATTGCTGAAAGTTACTCTTTTATAACTTTATCATGCAGGATATGCAGGATAGGAGAACAAAAAAAACTTCCATCATCACTTAAGGAAAAAACAACAAACTTTATCTGCCCTTCATGCAGAAATGAGTTTGAGGTAATAAATATAGAAGAAATCTACGAGTGCAAAAACTGTATGATTGATTCAAAAACAAATCCCTCTACATTTTCAAAAACAATAGAGGTTGATTTATTTGAGCTGCTTGGATTAGATATAGTTCTTGTATCTTCAAGGCATCTTTTCAGGACTCCTTACTCCCTGCATGAAAAAACAGCTCTTGCCAGTGTTGTTATTAATCCCTCAGATATCAATAAGTTTGAGCTGAAAGATGCAGACCCTTTTAAAGCAGAAATAAAGGAGTTTAATCCTGCTGCAAAAGAATCAGAAGCAAGAGAGCTAGTAATTCAGGCTCTTGACTGGGCAAAGAGCAACCTTTCAGATGAAGACAAAAAAAGCTCTTTCAGTTACTCTGGAGGCTACTCAGGAAAGCAAATAAAGATTGAGAAAATTAATGAAGAAAACTTCCCTCCATGCATTAAGAAAATTCTTTGCGGCTTAACTGACGGGAAAAAAAGAGCTCTTTTTGCATTGCTCAATCTTTTAAATTTTATGGGAGTTGATAAGCCAGAAATAGAAAAAATAATTTGGGAGTGGAACGAAAAAAACAACCCTAAATTAAGAGCAGGCTATATAAAATCTCAGCTCTCATGGTCATTTAAATCAGGTAAAAGCCCTATAATGCCTCCAAACTGCAAAGAGTTTTATCAAGGAATAGGCGTATGCATTCCAGACAGTTTGTGCAGCAAAGTAAAAAACCCTATTAATTATGTAATTAAAAAGACTTTAGTCAAAAAGCCAGTCAGAAAATCAAGGAAATAAAGTTTAAAAACAATAGTTAATTATATATCTCATGATAAAAAAGAGGTTTTTTAGAGGGTTTTTGTTAGCAGCAGTGTTGTTTGGAATCTTTGCAATGCTTGCAATAATGCTTGTTTCTGCTGTTTCTGAAGAAGTAGATAGCGACCCTCAGTTAAAAGTGGATAAAGCATATTCTTGCCTTGAGCAAAAGGTTAAGGAGAAAGGATGTTCAAAGCTTTCCCTGAGAGAAAGGATTTTTTCTCTTTTATCAATCTATGAGTGCAAAAAAGAGATTACAACAGACTCGTCAAACAATATGCAGTGCTGGCCAAAATCCAAATGCAATGTAAAAGATACTGCACAAGCAATTCTTGCATTAAATAATGCAAATACTGATACCTCTAAAGCACAGGAATGGCTGCTGGCGCAAAATATGACAGCTTCAGAAGTTGAGTGGCTTTTGCAAATTGAAACAAAAGAATCTTCTTCTTGCGAGATAAGTTATAGTGGCTCAAAGTACAGAGTGAACATAGATGATGAAAAAAAGATAAACTCTAATGCTGGAAACTGTTTGACATTGTATGCAGGAGGATACTGGTTAAGGGTAAGCCCTTCTTGTTATGATAAAGAGTTTGAGATATCATGCGACAAAGACTTCGTAACTAGCTTTTTGTTTAAAAAGAAATCTTCTGCAACACTTCATGTTTCCGAGGAGGTAAACTCTGCATCCGCAGAGGGAACTACTATAGAGAAAGTCAAATCTTTGTGTTTCAGAAACCCTGGCTCAACAACTTGCGATTATGAGGGAACTTTGTGGGCATCACTAGTATTAAAATCTCTTGATAATGATGTTTCATATTTTATGCCTTACCTCGTGGCGATGAAAGATGAAAATGAAAAGTACCTTCCAGAAGTGTTCTTGTATTTTCTTACAGGATATGACGACATAAGAAACGAATTGCTGAGCAAACAAAAAGGAAGAAAGTACTGGGATGAGTCAGGAGATAAGTTTTATGATACAGCCTTAGCGCTTTATGCATTTCAGTATGAGGAACCTGAAGAAAAAACAAACGCAATAAACTGGCTTTTAGACCCAAAAGTGCAGGGAAAAAACGGTTGTTGGGATTCAGGAGATATTGTTAATACTGCTTTCATACTATTCTCAGTTTGGCCAAAGCCAGCTCCAATTGTTGAAGAAGGTGTTGACTGTGAAGGAGCTGGATATTATTGCATGACCAGTCTTAATTGCCAAGATTCTGGAGGAGAGATACTTGAAGGTTATACTTGTTCATCATTCTTTGAGTGCTGCAGCAAAGAAAGAGTAATTAAAACCTGCGAGTCAATGGGTGGTGAGATATGCAATTCAAACCAGCAGTGCATTGGTGGAAGGACAGAAACAGCTTCAGACCTTATTGAAGGAGAAAGCTGTTGCGTTGGAGGCGGCTACTGCACAGATATTGAAAGAGAAGAGAAATCTGAATGCGAGGCATATGGTGGAACATGTTCTCAGTACGGCTGTTCTGAAAATGAGGAAGAGGTAGCTTACTCTTGCAAGTACGGAGACACCTGCTGCATTCCAAAAAGCACTGGTTATGAGGAAAAGAGCAGTTATTGGTGGATATGGCTGTTAGTGTTTTTAATACTGCTTGCTTTATTAGGAATAGTTTTCAGAGATAAAATAAGGCCATACTGGTTTAGGTTGAATTCAAAGTTTAAAGGAGGAAGAGGTGCTCCAGGTTTTCCAAGATTCCCAAGGAGAGGTCCTCCTTTTGGACCTTCAGGGATAGGAACAAAAATTAGGAGAAGAGTTCTTCCTGTTCAGCCAAGAAGAGTCATTCCTACAAGAATGCCTCAAAAAGCCCCAAAAGTTCCAGCAAATCAGCAGATAGTTAAAAAAGAACAGCCACAGCAACAAAAACCTAAGGATTTGGACGAAGTGTTAAAAAAGCTTAAAGAGCTTGGAAAATAAAAATTTATTAACCCTTTCTTCTTTTCATAGCTAATGAAACAGATAAAATCTATTGCTCTTATAACTCTAACTACACTCTTTTTAGTTATTATTCCTGTCATATCTGCTGCTGGAATAATAATGAATGATGAGTTTGGCAAAGGGGAAACTCTTATAGCAAGAATATCTGGAAATTTTGTTGACCCTATTCTGTTGGAAAATATTTTTTTTTACAGAGAGCATGTAAGAATATCTGTTCCTTTTAATATTCTAAAGATAAAAGGTGAAACTTACCTTTATGCGCAACTTTCAGGAAAAGAAGAGGGAAACTACTCTATTGCAGTTGAAGGAGTTAGTTATTATAAAGATGGCAAACTTGTTGATGATAAAATTGTTAAGAACTTCTCAATAACTAACAACACTGCAGACTTTTCAATAAATCCTGCTGTTATAATAGCAAGAGAAAGCGAGAGATTTTTTATTGAGTTCTCAAACCTGAAAGGCAACGAGTTAGTAATAAGCGTAAGCAATGCATCAAAAAATACATCCTCTGAGGAAAGTTTTTTTGATATCTTGTTTGGAAGAAGCACTAAAAATAATGACAATACTTTAAGAGCAATTACTCTCAATCCATATGAAACAAAAAGAGTATGGTTTATTGCAGATAAAATAAATGAATCTGAACTGCAGACATTAAGATTTGAAACAGAAAACACTTTTTATGAGGTTCCTGTGTATATTATTGAAAACACTTCAACAAAAGATAAAATCAGAAAAATGAGGTTTGAACCTTCTGAGATAAATGTTTCTGTTGTTAATGAAACTACAAGAGTAATCTACTTCGAGAATGCAGGAGAAGAATCCCTCTATAATATTTCTCTTTCAGTGTCAGGCACACTTAAACAGCATATTAATCTTTCTGTTAGCGAGATTGAGGAATTAAAGCCAGGCTCTTTGGTTAAGATTGAATTAACAATATATTCTCCAGAGGAAGAAATTGGAACAATTGAAGGTCAGATAACTGCAAAAACAAACTATACTCTCTCTGATTCAGCAACAGGAATAAGCGAGGAAAGAGAGCTTTATGCATATGCAGCATTAATTATTAATTATGTAGAACCTTTTGTCCAGTTAAATGAAACTGGCAATGGCAAAAATAGAGTCAGCCCAGAAGACAGCAAATTATTGCTATCAAAAACCTGCGAGGAACATGGTGGAAAGATATGTACCTCTGATGAGTTCTGCAATGGAGAAGAAAAAACTGTTAAAGATGGAGTATGTTGCATGTCAGGAGAGTGCTTAAAGATAGAAGGAGATTCATCTAAGGGAAAAATAATTGGATGGACAATAATAATTATTTTAATAGTTTTTGTCGTATGGTTTTTTAAATTTAAATACAAGCCTGCAAAAAGAGAGATTAATCTTCTTAAACTAGGAAGCAGAAAATAACCAGTTTATTTTTTTGATGCTTTTTTGGATTTGTTTTTAGCTTTCTTTGAAGAGCTTTTCTTTTTTGATGATGCTTTAGGAGAGGATTTTGTTGATGATTTCTGTTGTTTTAACATTGCTTCAAGCTCTTTTACTCTTTTCTCAAGAGCGTTTTTTTCAACCTGAATAATCCTGGCGATTTCATCATATCCATGAAGCCTTCTTATAAGCTCATTCATTACCTCATTCCAGCCCGCATTCGTAAGAGCAATAAGTTCTGGCGATATAATCTCAACATGAGCTGGCATATATTTAAACAGAACAGCAGCAAGGTCTAATACCTCATCAACAGCAATTTCAACTTCAGCAAAAGTCGTGTAAAAGTGTTTCTGGTCTTTCATTAATACAGGCTCATTAATGCTTTCTGAAACAACTCTAACTCCCTTTTCCTGGTCAATCTGTTTTATCATATTTTTTAGTGTTTCTACCAAATGCTCAGGAGGCCTTCCAATAATCTCTATTATTAAGACTGCCTCAATATTTTTTGTTTCCTCATCCAAACTCATTTTTCCTTTTCCTTAGTTTTTCTATTGTTATTAAAACTGCAAGCAGAATGCAAAAGCCTACAAAACTGTATATTGCATATCTGCCTAAAATATCTTTGTTATTTTTGGTTTTTATATCTTTGGGATGCAGAGTTATTATGTCTTTTTTAGCAGTCTTATTATCTTTTGTTTCATTATACACAAGATTAAGGGTTTTTCCCTCTTTTGTATCAATTGATTCATTTTGAGAGTTATCTGAATCATAGGAAATATTAAGTTCATTTGTTTTCTCACTCTCTTTTTGCTCTTCCTGAAGATCGCAGTTCTGAAACCCTTTTGTTGATTCTGCAAACTTCCATTCGGAGTTGCAATAGCTCCATGTGAAGCCGTCATTTTTTGAGTCCTTCATTAAAGGGCTCTCATCAATAAGAGTGTTATCTTTATATAGAAATACTTTCTCATCAGTATTGTCAAGCCATTGCCTTTTGAAAGTATAAACATAATATCCTTTAACAACTCCGTTAAGATTTATCTCATCTCCGTCATTATTGACAAGCTTATAGCCGCTTAAATCAATCTCACTATCAGAATAAAGTTCTATCCATTCATTGCCAGAGTCAGTTCCAGAAGGATTAAGCTCAATTTCTGTAATTTTGAGTGCAGAAAGCATTGCAATTGATAAAAAAATCTGCATGCCAAATGCAGCCATTATAATTAAAAACCTGTATTTTAACGAGGGTTTTGTTTTTGCCATTGTCAGAAAAAAGTTTTTTTCTTTTTTATAGGTTATTGCCTTTAGGTATAGTATTAACTATATAGTAGTTATTAATAGAAAGATTTATAAAGGAATATTTAGGCATAAAGATATGAGATGGAAAAGATTATTCTCATGTGGCTTAATAGGAATTCTTGCTTTAGTTGGAGTTGGATGCAAAGATGAAGATACTTTAGAATCCAAGGTCAAACAAACAACTCCTATAATCAGAACTATTAATGGAGAAAGATATGAATTCAAAGGAAACAGAGTTACTCAATTAAGTTCTGATGAAGATGACATCGCAAAATACGGTGTTATCTCTGATGCTCATGGAGAGGTGGAAAAAGCAAGAGCCTTTGCAAAGAAGTTTATAGAAATTGGAGTAGATGGAATTATTCTACCTGGAGACTTAGCAAATAATGAAACACTGCGATACGGTCATAGAGACTCTAAGCAAGATAAAGAAGAGATTAAAGAGATTCTTGAGGTTGTTGCAGAAACTGGTTTGCCAGTATTTGTAATCCCAGGAAATCATGAAAGAAAGCCAGACTACGAGTCAGCTCTTAAGGAAGTGACAAAAAAATATCACAATGTGATTGACATGACTAAATTCAGAGTCTTTGATGGGGATGACGCAGACTTTATAAGCCTGCCTGGTTACCAGGTATTTAAGATTCCTGGAAGACAGTTTATTCCAGATAATGGTTATTGGGCAAATCCAAGATTTATAAGAGAAACAGGAATCCTTCGTAAAGGATTGGATGATGCAGTAGTTTTAATATCTCATGGAGCAGGATACTCAAACACTGATAGAAAATTAGGTCCTGCGACAATATACTCTGGAAGAGATGTCGGAGATAAAACAACAACTGAGATTATGAAACAGAATGATATTCCTTTTGCTATTGCAGGCCATATTCACGAGGCTGGAGGTTATGCTGCTACTTATGATGGAAAACCAGTTAAACAAAAAGAGTGGGCAGAACAATTTAGTGTTAATTTTGGAACACTCGAGAGATGGAAGAATCTTAATGGCCAAACTTATAACGGAATGGCAGGAGTTTTAACAATTAAAGGGAAAAAAGCAAAATACGAGATGTTTTACATAAAATAATCCTCTTCAAATACGAGAATAACTGCCTGAATTTAACCAAAAAACTGGGCAAATCTTTTTCCTTTTTTTCTTGCATCTTCAAGAGTTATTGTCCAGTTTTTTCCAGCATCTTTCAGGTATTTTGGGGAAATGAAAAACCATCCTTCCCTGTCAAACCTTAACGCAATTACAGGTTTAAGCCCGAAAATTTCAGAAAATATAATGAAATCTTCTATCTGGCTTTTGGAAATGTATTTGACTGGCTTCTTGCTGGCTTTTACCTCAATTGCATATTTCTTTCCTTTTTTTCCTGCAATAATATCACAGTTTGCATTTTCCATAGCTCCTGAACCAGCAACCCTTACTGCCCTGTATGAGTTTGCAATAAACATTTGAAAAAGTTCTCTTTCTGCCTTTGAACCTTTTGACTTGTTTTTTGCCATTTCTAAACTAAAACTGCGGCATTTAAAAATTTTAAATACTCTTTATTATTATCTAGCTTTATGGCAGGCATGAAGTGCGGAGTTTTGTTTTCAGGAGGCAAAGATTCAACCTACAGCGCATATCTTGCAGCAGAGCATAATTACAAAATAACCTGTCTTATTTCTGTTTTTTCTGAGAATCCTGAAAGCTACATGTTTCACACTCCATCAATAACTCAGGCTGAGGAACAGGCAAAAGCCATGGGATTGCCACTAGTTATTCAGAAAACGCAAGGCAAAAAGGAAGCTGAGCTTGAAGACCTTGAAAAAGCTATAATAAAAGCAAAAGAGGAATTTAATATTGAAGGGATAATTACCGGAGCTTTGCAGAGCATTTATCAGGCATCACGAATACAGAAAATCTGCAACAAGCTCAATCTTGAGTGTTTCAATCCTTTATGGCAGATTGATGCTGAACAGTATTTAATGGAACTCATAAAGAATAAATTTAAAGTGATAATCACAGGAGTGTTTGCTTATCCTCTTGACAGCTCATGGCTTGGCAGAGAAATAGATGAAGGGTTCTTGAAGGATATTAAAGAATTAAATAAAAAATACGGAATTCATATTGCAGGCGAAGGCGGTGAATTTGAAACATTTGTTTTAGACTGCCCTTTGTTTAAAAAGCCTCTCGAGATTACTAATACAAGGGTATCTGGAAGCGGGAATTCTTGGAGAATGGAGGTAGAAGTGAGATGATACTAATAATAAACATTTGCAAAGAGAAGCTGCATTATTTTGAGTTTGTGAAGCCAGTAGAGAGCATTTTGGCTAAGGCAAAGATTGATTTTAAGACAGTGCATTATGAGAAAGTTACTGACAGGGAGCTGTTTAACAAAAAATTTAAGAAAATAATAATCTGCGGGACGAGTTTAAAGGATAATGATTACCTTGCTAATCTGGACAAGTTTAAATGGGTAAAACTTTCAGAACTTGAAGGCAAGCCAATTCTTGGCATCTGCGGGGGAATGCAGGTTATTTCTCTTATGTTTGATGGGATTTTAGTAGAAGATACAGAAATAGGCCTGACAGAAGTGTTTTTTAATAAAAGGTTTTTAGGGATTGAGGGAAAGACAAAAGTTTACTCCTTGCATAACAATTCAGTTCTTGTTGATGACAGGCAGTTTGAGGTTTTTGCTAGCTCTAGGCAGGGAGAGTGCATTCAGGCAATAAAACACAAATATAAAGAGGTTTATGGAGTTTTGTTTCATCCAGAGGTCTTAAACAAAGAGATGATTTTGGATTTCTGCATGAGAAAGTGATTTTAAAAGATTTTCTTAGAGAGGTCGTTATAATACTTTAAGAGACTTCTGCATCGCTGAAGATTATGTTCAGCAGCACTTTTATACCTAATCATATCCCATTTAAAGTAACTTTCCTCAAAATAATCAATTAAATATCTCGCAGCCAATTCAAGAGTAATAAGCGCAGTTGCATCTCTTATAAATGAGAGAGGATAGCTAATCTCAGTTTCAGATAGATATCCTCTTAAAAACGCGTTAAGACTCTCTGGAACAAAATTGTAATCTTTATCTTTACACATACTTCTCAACGCATCTCCTATGTCAATCAATTCACTAGCCTCCATAAGAGTATCTAAATCTATCACTGCTTTCACTTTTTCATCTCTAAATAAGAAATTATCTACTTTTGGGTCTCCATGAATAATTGTTTTTGGAAGGTCTTCAGGTAAATAGTGTTTTTCAATCATCTGATTAATGAGTTTATACTCTTCCTTAACCCTTTCTGATTTTTTAAGGTTATTTTTATTATTAAAGACATTGTACAGTCTTTCAATAATTCTCTTTGTGTTATGCAATTCAGTAATATTAGAATTTGGATGAAAATCAGACTTCTTCATTACTTCATGAAATCTTCCAAGAGTTTCTCCAATACTATAGGCCATTGAAGGAGTTATAGAGCTAATCTTCTCATGCGGAATATACTCAAACACTCTCCATATTTCATTACCATTTTTATAATAATATTTTCCTTCTTTTGAAGATAAAAGAATTGGAACAAATACCTCATTTGTTCGTAAATAGCTTTGCACATATAAGTAGTCTTCTATAATCTTCTCGTTAAATATTCTGCTTAATTTTTGGACAATAAATTTTCCTTTATTTGTTTCTATCTTAAAAGAAGTATTAATTATTCCTCCTTCTAATACCTCATACCGCCTTAAATCTCCAAGCTGATAGTTTTTTATTATCTCTAAAAGAGGCTTTATTTTCATAGAGATATTTAGGGAATCTTATTTTTAAAAATTCTTACGAGATTTGTCATCCTGCTCTCTATGAGAAAATAAAAAACTTTATTATCCTGTAAAGCTAATAAATTAGTTAATATTAACAAAACATTTTAGTAAAATGGCAGACCACAATATAGGGCTTCATCACTATCACATAAGAAAGAGAATACATCAGAAGTATGAAGAATTCCCGCATCCAGACAAGCTTAAAAGAACAATGGACAAGATTATTTATGTTGTTGTTATTTTGGGCCCTTTAATGAATATTCCTCAGTTGTTTAAGATATGGTATTACAAAGATGCTTCAGGA
>WAQV01000057.1 GCA_015520065.1 Candidatus Pacearchaeota archaeon
ACAACAAATAACGCATAAGCATTAATCCAACCCATTAAATCTTTAATCAGATATTTTTTATATTATTTGTTGCAGGTTTTGGATATTTCCCAAATTTCTTACAATTATAAATGATTATTTAGCAGTTCAGAAATTTTTAAAAATTGTGAGACCTTCTTTGTGTTATAAAAAAAGAGAGGGGTAAAATGACTGACAGGGAGTATGGGATATTTAAACAGAAAATTTCAAAAATTATGAGACTTTTTAGAGAAGATAAAATGGATGATAGAGAGTATGAGATATTGAAAAGATATTTTGAAGGAGCGAAGGTAAGAGATGAAGATGAAAGAAAGTTAGAGATGTTTGAAAGTCTTGGTTTGGTTAAAAGAATTGGCTTTGCTACTGTTGATGGAAAAACCATAAAAACTGCAGTATTATCCTCTCTTGGTAGAGAGCGGTTCTATGAAGAAAGAAGAAGGAGAAGTCGTATTAGAAGCTTTTTTTATTATCTTCTACCAATATAAAACTAATAAATTTGCACGTATAGGTTATATAAAAATTGGTTATGAGAAAAAAGACGGAGAACCATATGAGACAGCAATTCTAACAGATTTAGGTAGAATGGTGTACTACAATGAAAGAACTTTAAGAAATCCTATAAGAAGGATTTTGCATTATATTTTTGAGATTTAACCATAATTTTGAATTCTTAAAATTCTCAATAAAGGCTAAGAGTAAACAACAGAAAGTTATTTAAATAAAAATAATGCACACTTATATATGCGGAAAGGAAGAAAAATAACAGGTGGAAGGTATGTTAAAAGCAGGAAAAAGAAGCTTCACGAGCTTCCAGGCCAGAGAAGAATTATAAAAATAGGCGAGGAAAAAAGAAAATCCAAGAGAGTCAGAGGAGGAAATATTAAAACATTCCTTCTTAGAGCCAAATATGTGAATGTTAATTCAGACGGAAAAACAAAGAAAGTTGAAATAAAAAATGTTCTCGAGACACCTTCAAACAGGTTCCTTGCAAGACAGAACATAATCACAAAAGGAACAATCGTTGAAACTGAGCTTGGAAAGGTTAAAATAACTAACAGGCCTACTCAAGAAGGAATGGTTAACGGTGTTTTGATAAAAAACGAAAAATAATTCATTCTTCTTTAAGATTGATTTAAAATAAAAACCTTTTTAAATGCATTTTTGCTCATATCCTCATGGTTAAAAGGAGTAAACAGAAAAAAGAGACTCTTACTAAGAAAATAAGAGAGAATCCATGGATATTATCTACATTTGTTTTAGGAGCATTATGCTTAATTTTAATTACAGGAATTCTCTCAAGTGGGACTTCAGGAGTAAATACTATTCCTTCTGATGCTGCAGCAAAAAAGCTAGTAGAGTTTCTAAACAGGAACGCTCCAAGCGAGGTAACTCTGGAGAGTGTTTCATCTGAAAGCGGTTTGTATAAGGTAAATGTAAAATTTAGAGGTAACACAATACCAGTTTACATGACTCAGGACGGAACATATTTTATACAGTCAGTCATTCCTATTTCAGACAGTTCTGGAGAATCAAGAACAACTGACAGCTCTCAGGAAACTGAAATAAGAAGAGTTGAGGTAAGTGTTGATGATGACCCTGTTAAAGGCTCAGAGGATGCTCCAGTAACAATAATTGAGTTTTCTGACTTTCAGTGCCCTTTCTGTGCAAGATTTTACTCTCAAACTCTTCCTCAAATTGAGGAAACTTACATAAAAACAGGAAAAGTTAAGCTTGTTTACAGAGACTTTCCTTTAGACTTTCACGAGAATGCTCAGAAAGCTGCTGAAGCTGCAGAGTGTGCTGATGAACAAGGCAAATTCTGGGAGTATCATGACAAACTTTTCCAGAACCAAAACGCTCTTGACACTGACAGCCTAAAGAAATATGCAAAAGAAATAGGGCTTGATACTGAGCAATTTAATAACTGCCTGGACTCAGGAAAAATGGAATCTGAAGTTAAAAAAGACTTTGCAGATGGTCAGGCAGCTGGAGTAAGAGGAACACCTGCATTCTTTATCAATGGCAGGCCTTTAAGCGGAGCCCAGCCTTTCTCAGAGTTCCAGAAGATAATTGAAGAAGAGCTTGCTAACATCTAAACTTTTTTAAATTGATTGTTCTTCTAATATAGTATAATGAGGTGGTACAACAAAAAAGCCCTTTCTGCTGTAGTTACAACATTAATCCTCATACTTCTCGTAATAGTTGCTATTGGAATAGTCTGGGTAGTAATAAAAAATATCCTCTCAGAAAGTTCAGAAGAAATCTCTGCTGGATTATCAAGAGTTACACTGGAAATAATAGAAGACTCTGTAAAAATAAACAACAATGACAATACACTATCCTTTGTTGTTAGTAGAGACATAGGAAAAGGGGACTTAGACAAAATAAAAGTTATTCTTAAAGACACTCAAGACAACACTTATTCTGAAGAAGTAGATGTTTCTAGTCTTACAGAGTTAGGAACAAAAAGAATAACAATAAATAAAGGCGGCCTAACAATGATAAAAAGCATTTCAATAGCCCCAGTAATAAAAACAGAAAAAGGAAAAGAAAAACTATTTGCTGTTGCAGATGAAATCAAGTTTTCTAATGAAGAAGTCATTAAGAATATGCCTGGAATTGTTGCATGGTGGAGATTTGAGGGAAATGCAAAAGACAGTGTAGGAAACAATCATGGAAGTTTGAATGGAGGAGTGAGTTTTGCAGATGGCAGATTTGGAAAAGCTGCAAGTTTTGATGGGGTTGATGATTATGTTAATAACATATCATTTAACCCTTCTTTCTCCTCTGATTTGACAATTGTTGCATGGATAAAATCCTCATTTTCTCACTCATATCAGGCAAGAATGATAGATTTGGCGCAATCCAATAATGTAGGGCTGCAATTGAGTATGACTGGTGATGGAAGAATTGGAATTGACAATACTGGTGGACCAAGTAATGGAGTTTTTACTGCAGATTCAAAAAATGATGGCAACTGGCACCAAATAACAGTAATAAGAGAAGGCTCCAGTTACAGAGTTTATGTAGATGGAGAACTTATTGGCTCAACAGGGGGGACTGTAATTAATTATGCAGGAATTTATATAGGAAGCAGGTACAATGTAGAAGCACCATTTAATGGATTCATAGATGAAGTAATAATATTTAACAGAGTATTGAATGAAGAGGAGATTGATGCACTTTATGAGATTAACTTATAAGAATGTTGGAAGATAAATTCTATCTTAATGTTTTTTCAAGTATTCTATCTCATCTTCTGTAAGTTTTAGCTCTTGTTGTATGCTTGGAGAAGATATTATAATCTGCTTTATTATTGGGAACTCTTTCAAAGCTCTTTTCTCCCCTATATGCACGTGCCTTGCATATTTTTGAGCTATTGATTTTTTCTTTGCGATTCTCTGATTATTGAGCCATATTTTTAAAATCCGAGATGGTTTCTTATATCTAGTAAAACCGCTCCAGTACGCCTTTGATGAGCTTTTTGATGCAGAGATCCCATAACTCAGTAAAATATTCTCATAAACCAAAAACCTCCAGTATTGCTGTTTGTAAATTCTCCCTTTAAATATATCAGCCTTGCTTAACAAATCATAAGCCTTTGCAAGTTCCTCCCCCTTATATTCAAGAGGAATGTTTTCCTCAACCCATAACATTATTTCATCCAGCGGCATGTCGATTGAATCAAAAATTTTAAGAGTTTCTTCTGTAGGCTTTCCCTTGAATATAAACCTTAATGCATTAAATATGTCATTCTCCTTATTTCTTTCATGAATCTCAACACTGTCAACTCCTCTCTTATCCAGTTCCTTAGAAGCTGACAGATATTGCAAAGACTGCAAGTCATTTATTGCTGCTCTTATGTCCCCTTTTGATTTAACTGCAATTTCAGTGACAATTTTATTATCAATAAAAAGACCTTCTTTCCTTAATATGTCAAATAAGATTTCCCTTATAACCTTGTAATCGATTTCCTTTAACTCTGCAATCTCGCACTTTTTTCTAAGTTCTGCAAGTTTCTTGCTCCAGATATCATTTGCTGTTATTACTACAGGATATGGAGTTATATCAATCAGATGCAATAACTCATTAATTCCTCCTTTGTCAGCTCCAGTGATTCCATCAGCCTCATCAACAAGAATCAGCTTTCCTTTCTTTTCTGTTTTCAAAGGTGCTTGCTGAATTGCAGGCCTGAGTATCTCTTTCAACCTTGTTCTGTCCCTTAAATCCGAAGCATTTAGTTCAAAAATCTCAAAATTAAACTCATTTGCAAGAACATATGCAAGAGTGGTTTTTCCTGTTCCAGGAGGTCCGTGAAGCAAAAGAGCTTTTTTTCTTTTGCTGCTGCTAATAGCTCCCAGATTAAAACTCTCTATAAATAGTTTTGCCTTATTGATTGCATCATTCTGGCCTCTAACATCTTTAAGGTATTTGGGCCTGTATTTTTCAGTCCATTGCATTTTGGTTTTTGTTTTTAATGTTTTTTAAAAGCAAGTCACTATATGAAAGCTGAATTAAGTCCTTTTCCTGTATCTTAAATAGATTCATATACTCTCTGCACTGCAGCATTAACTTTTCTTTTCCAATACTACCATCTTTGTCTATTGCCTCAATCTCAGCAAAACTTCCCAATCCTTCAACTTCATCAATATGGAATTTAACATTGTCTATAAAGTAAATCTCTCTTTTTTTCTTAACTTCAACTAAAACCCCATACGCATTTCTTAAAATACTCTCAAGCAAAGAGTCCTTAGAGGTATTAAACAAAATGACTTTTGAGTGTTTAGGTCCTTTTTTGTTTTCTCTGTCATAAAAAATCAAGCAGTTCTCAATGTTTCCTTTTCTCAATTTCAGCCTGCCACGGTTTGTTTTAAAGTAAACATCCGTCTGGGAATCAACTCCTATAAACCTTGCATTTTTATCTTTCAGAATCCCTCTTATTAAGTCAGAATCTTGGCATCTTGCCTTTATCTCAATATTTTGATGGTTTGGATGAGACATTTTAACTCTTCTTTTTAAATTTAGAGGTTTAGTGTTTTCCTAAGCCAGCAAGCACAAAACTTGCCAAAAGCGCTTCAAGCTGTATGAAAGGGTCGCTTCCCTCAACAATTCTGAATTCTATTTCACCGGTTTTCTCTGTAAGTCTGACTTTTATTTCAGGTTCTATTGGCAGATTCCATATCTCTTTCTGAATTGCTTTAATAACATCCTGTCCTGAGATGCTTTCCTTCAGCATAATATCCAGAAGTTTCTCTCTTGCATTCTGGAAGTCCCCAGCAAGAGCATAATCAAGAACAACTCTTATGTCTTTTGGCCTTGTTGAAGAGATTACAGTTGATACTAATTCAGGAGTTATCTGAGGAGATATAGTTGCAGTTGACTGCATAATATTAATGCACCTTCTGCAATCACCCTCACTTGCTTCATACAAAACATCAATTGCCTCAGAGGTTATTGTAAGCCCTTCAGCAGCTGCTATTCTTTTAATCACTTTCTCTATATCCTTTTTTTCCAAAAGCTTAAACCTGAAAATTACGCATCTCGACTGTATAGGGTCAATGATTTTGCTTGAATAATTACAGGACAAAATAAATCTACATGTTGAGGAAAAGTTCTCCATTGTACGTCTTAATGCCTGCTGAGCTTCAGGAGTTAAGGCATCTGCCTCATCAAGAAAAATAACTTTGAAAGGAACATTTCCAAGAGATTTTGTCCTTGCAAAATTTTTAACTTTCTCTCTTACTACATTAATTCCTCTTTCATC
>WAQV01000058.1 GCA_015520065.1 Candidatus Pacearchaeota archaeon
AGGGATTACTCCTTCCTCAACAGCAGCCTGAGTTGCATGAAGTGCATCGTCAATCCTCATTTTTTTCTCTTTAAGCTCAGTCTCAGTTGCAGCACCTACATTAATAACAGCAATACCTCCGCTCAACTTTCCAAGTCTTTTTCTTAAATCCTCTTTTTTGTAATCACTATCTTCTTGCTCTATTTGTGATTCAATTTGCTTGATTCTTTTTTCAATATCTTCTTTTTTCCCATGACCTTCGATAATTATTGTCTCTTCTTTTGTAACTTTTACTTTTTTTGCAGAACCTAAATCCTCAAGTTTTACATCCTCTAGCTTCATGTCCAACTCCTTTGAGATTACTTTTCCTCCTGTAAGCACAGCAATATCCTCCAGAAGCTCTTTCTTTTCATCTCCGAATCCGGGAGCTTTAACTGCGCATACTTTAAGAGAACCTCTTATTAGGTTTATTACAAGAGTTGTCAATGCCTCTCCTTCAATATCATCTGCAATTATCAATAAAGGTCTTCCTTCTTGATTGACTATTTCTAAAACAGGTATTAGGTCTTTTATGTTTGAAAGAGTTCTGTCAGTAATTAGTATGTAAGGGTCTTCATAATTCGCTTCCATTTTTTCAGGGTCAGTCACCATGTATGGTGAAACGTATCCCTCATCAAACTGCATTCCTTCAACAACTTCGAGAGTTGTTTCAATGCTTTTTGCTTCTTCAACAGTTATAACTCCAGTATGTCCTACTTTCTCCATTGCCTCTGCAATAAGATTTCCTATTTTTTCGTCGTTGTTTGCAGATATTGTTGCAACCTGGGCTATCTTTTCCTTATCTTTAACTGAAACAGATTTCTTTTTGAGGAAATCAACAACTCTCTCTGTTGCTTTTTCAATCCCTTTTTTAATTTCTATAGGATTAAGTCCAGAAGTGATGCTTTTAATTCCCTCTTTAATCATTACTTGAGCCAGAAGTGTTGCTGTTGTTGTTCCATCTCCCGCTTTTTCTTGAGTTTGAGATGCAACCTCTTTTATCAGTTTTGCGCCTATGTTTTCAAATTTATCTTTAAGCTCAATCTCTTTTGCAATTGTTACTCCGTCGTTTGTTATTAGAGGAGTCGCTCTGTCTAAGATAACATTTCTTCCTTTTGGACCGAGAGTTACTTTTACTGTGTTTGCTACTTTATCAATTCCATTAACAAGAGCCTGCCTTGCATTCTCATTGAATATTAGTTGTTTTGCCATTTTATTTCTTTTCAGAATTTTCCTCTTTTGCTTTATCTGAACTTTCAGAGTTTGCTGACTGAGATTTTGCTTTGCCTTGAGTATTTGAGGAGTTATTGCCAAGCTTTGCAATTATGTCTCTGAAGTCAACTATAATGTATTTCTCTCCATCTACTTCAATCTCTTCTGAACTGTATCCTTTGTAAATTACTATATCTCCTTTTTTAATCGGAAGTCTTTTTCCGCTTGGGAAAAGACCCATTGCTATAATTTCTCCCTGGTTTTTGTCTTCTGATTCTGGCAGGATTATTCCTGACTTTGTCTTTGTTTCTTTCTTCACAGGTTTTATCAATACTCTCTCACCTATTGGCTTAATCTCCATTTTAATTCAAAAGGAATAAGATGGATTTATTTTAATGAAATGATTAAAAAAAGTGTTTATATAGTTTTTTTTCTCAATATATAGGATATATGTTACTTTTAGTATCTAAGATAGTAAATTTTAAATACTATAAGTATCCAATATTCTCATGGCAAATCTGACTAAAAGGGAAAAACAGGTTTTAGTTGAGTTATTAAAAAACTGCAAACTCACAGACCAGGAGATATCAAGAAAACTGAAAACCTCAAGACCAACTGTTTTTAAGATAAGGAAAAGAATTGAGGAAAAGGGGTTGATTGAGAGATATGCTGCAATTCCAGATATTGAAAAGTTTGGGCTTAGAGTGCATGCGTTAATCCTGTTTAAATGGAAAGATTATTCAAAAACTTCTGAGCTGAAAGAGGTTATAAGTTTTATAAAATCTCTTCCAGAAACAGTATTTTTTGCAAGAACAGAAAACAATAAAACAGATGTAATTTTATCTTTGCACGAAGGTTTAAAGGAATTTGAAGAGTACATTAAAAAAATAAAATACAAACTCGAGGATAATGTTTCCGATATTGATGTTATTTTATTTTCTGCAGACAATATTGTAAAAAGTTATGATGTCTCTTCATTAGTGATTGACCGGGTCAAGGAGAGATAAATTATTATCACTCAATAAACTTCTTCAGGCAGGAGAAGTCTTAGATTATCAATAAGGTTTTCTTTTTTACTCTTCCAGTCTCTCATTTAACTCATGAGAGAAATTTGTCAGCATTTTTTCTTTTATTGTTTGCTTGCTTTTTGCCCATTCTTCATGTCCTAAAACCCATCCAAGTTTAACTAAAGCTGTTTCTGCAAGCATATCTTCAAGATAAATAATACCTGTCCCCAATAGTTCACGTCCGTTGCTGTAAACAAGAGGGTCAAGCCTGCCATATATAGTTTGTGGAGCAGCACAGACAATCATTCCTTTTTCCTGAACTTTTTTCAGTTTTGCTGTCCAGCTTTTTCTTGCACGACTCGTAGGAACATGTCCAAGGCCCGCCATTTCCAATACAATTCCTTTATAGCCTTTTTCAAGATAATATTCAAGAATTTCTGGGTCTTGCCCAGGATAAACTTTAACTAATGCAACTTTTTCTTCAAATTTTGTATCTGTTTTTACTTTCTTTTTGGTATCTCTTTTTCTATAAGGGGTGAGCTTTACAATTTTTCCGTCAGGAAAGATTTTTGCAATTGGCCTGCTGTTTACAACTTTAAATGCATCTCTTTTTGAGGTATGCAGTTTTCTTACTTTGGTGCCAGGCATGGCATAACAGAAATCATCGTTTGTTGACGAGTGCCCGACAAGCATAACTTCTGCAATATCTGAAACAGCAGCAATTGCAGCACACTGCAGGTTTAAGTTGGCATCAGAACTTGCACGGTCAATGCTTCTCTGACTGTAAGTAAGAACTACTGGCTTATTGAGGTTTTTTATAAAGAACGACAATGCAGCAGAGGTGTAATGCAGAAAGTCTGTTCCGTGAGTTATTATTATTCCTGAAATGTTTGGGTCATTAAGGTATCTTTCAGAAACTCTTGCTATTTTTTGCCAGTCTCTGAAATCCATGTCTTCAGAAGCTTTCATAAAAGGAACCTCGACTTTTACGATATTTGCCTTTTCAAAAACCTGAGGATAGTATTTAAACAAATCTTCTGGGCTGGTAAGCCAGTCAACCCCTCCTTTTTTTGGATTTAATTTTGCTGCAATTGTGCCTCCTGTAATAATCATTGCAATGTTTGGCTTTTCTTTGTCTTTTTTCAAATGAATCTCTTCTTTTTTTTCAGGAATCTTCTTTATTAGCTTAATCTCAATAACATCTTTTTTGTTAAACCCTATATTGTATCCTGAATCAAGTTTTAACAGAACAATTCCTTTTTCAGTTTCAGGAGTTTCCAATAAAATGCCCTCATAAATCTTTGTAGAGAGATGAACCTCAACTAAATCTCCTGGTTCTGCATTAGAGCTTTTTTCTTTTCCCTCATTCATACAAGATCCAATTTTCAGGAATATAAAAAAGTGTTGATTTTTACGTGTTTTTTGGAACTACTGATTTCAGCAATTCCGTGCCACACCAAACCTTTTTAAACCAATTTTTTATATAAAATATATCTAAATTAAACAATTTTAGCTTTGGAGATTTAAAGATAAAATGCCGACAGTAAGAGTAAAGCTAAATAGCACTGATATCAACACTCTTAATGAGATTTGCGAGCTAATTAAGGGTATAGCAAAAAAAACAGGAATAATTATTCGTGGCCCTGTGCCATTGCCTACAAAAAAACTTAAGATAACAACAAGGAAATCTCCTTGCGGTGACGGGACAGCAACATTTGACAGATTTGAGATGAGAATCCATAAGAGGCTTATAGACCTCCCTGCAAATGAAAGAGTCCTTCATAATATCATGAGGCTTAAAATACCTAAAAATGTCAATATAAAAATAGAGATTAAAGATTAAAATATATTTTTCTGAATACATTTATTTAAATATTCCAGCTGTAAAGTTTTTTTATGGAGTTGCAGTTGTTCGCATCCACAAACAGGCTTAGCAATAAAAGCAGTTTGGAAAGATTCTCGCAGATATGCGCCAGGGTGTGTTACTCTGAAAAAGACCTTGAAGAGCTAAAACAGGAAAAAAAGAACCCTTCTCTTATTGAAAGGCTTATAAAGTCTGGCCATCACAGCCCTTTTGAGCATATATGGTTTTCATTTTATTTTAAGGGAATTCCAAAAATAATGGCTATGGTTCTTAATAATGAAAAACAGTATGTCACTTCTGAAAAATCTGCAAGATACACTCAAATGTCTTCAATTGAGAGTTTTCAGAAAGAAAAATATGACAAATGGATGGATATTTTAATGCCTCTTATTGATAAAGCATATCCTTTCAATCCTGATACTGATGCAGGAAAAAGAGCAACAGCAATTAAAAAACTCGCTCAGGAAAATGCCCGTTATATGACCTCTGTTTTTACTCCAACAAAGATGGTTTATACAGTTAATTTAAGGCAGCTCAATTTTCTGTTTGATGAATTTGAAAAGTTTATTGATAAGCATGAAAGCAGCAGAGATATTATGAAAAAAAGAATTTCAGAAAGCATGAAAAAATTTGTTAATGAGTTGGAATTTTTAAAAATCTCAGGATTGAAAAACCAGACTGACAGAGGATTGTCTATGTTTTCTGATTTAAGACCTGAGAAACATTTTGGAGTTACTTATTCAACAAATTATCTTTTAAGTTTTGCGGCTCTTGCACAGGCTCACAGGCATAGGACTATAAACTACAACATTATTGGCGGAGCTGAGTTAAATGCTCCTTATGGGTTTTTTGTTCCGCAAATAATTTCTGACAACCCTAAGCTCGTTAGAGAGTGGATAAATGATTTAAAGAAAATATCTGAGTATGACTTTCCTCAGGCGCAATTAGTCAGAGTCATGGAAAGAGGAACAATAGAGGATTTCAGGTCTAAGACAATTTTAAGGATTTGCGGAGCTGCGCAGTATGAGATTATGGCAAACACTCTTGAGGTTGCAAAGAATTATAAGAGTTTTCAGGAAATGTATGGTGAAAAAGCCTTAACACCTAAGTGCATGCAAGGAATGAAATGCAACTCTCCTTGCGTTTGGGGAGGAAAAAAAGCGCTGGAAAGAGCTGTATAATTGTATAAGATGTCTAAAGGAAGATTTATTGTTTTTGAGGGAATTGATGGTTGCGGAAAAGGGACTCAGCTGGAATTAGCTCACTCTTATCTCTGGAACAGGGACAAAAAAACAATGATTCTATCAACAAGAGAACCGACAAAGGATTCTCCACAGATAAGAGAAAAAATGAGAAAAGAAAAAAACGCTCATGAGAATGGAGAGTGGTATGTGGAAAGGTTTATTAAGGACAGGATTAATCACTGCAGGAATTACATATCTCCTGCACTTGAGAAAGGAATTCATGTTTTATGCGACAGATATAAACACTCAACACTAACATATCAGCATGCGCAGGGAATTGATTTTCAAAAACTTATTGATATGCATAATCATGAAGACATTCTAATTCCAGATTTAACACTTATTTATGACTGCCCTGCAAGGATTGCTTTTGAAAGAAGAAAAAATGCAGGAGCGACAGATGTTTTTGATAAAGATATCTTTTTTCAAGAAAGATTAAGAAAAGAGTATCTAAGGCTTCCGCAAAAACTTCCTGGAGAGCGAATAATTGTTATTGATGCTTCAAGAGATATTGAAAAGGTTTTTGAGTATACTCGACACTATATTGACGATTTGCTTGGATGTTAACTTTTTAAAACAAGATTTCTAACTAATTAAATATGCCCGCGTCGCATAGTGGTATTGCACCAGCTTGGAGGGCTGGGCCCTTCGGGGCACCCAGGTTCGATTCCTGGCGCGGGCGTGTCGCTTAAATATAACTTCTTCCGCCTAGAAAGAGAGTTTTAAAGAAGAAAATTCCTATATATAAATCGCCAAAAAGGACTTTCAAGTCTTCTTAATTCGTGGTAAATCTCTTTTCCCCATGGCGTCAATCTTGCTACCTCATAATCCTCTCCATTATCATTAAACTTCACATCTTTCTCAATTATTCCTATAAGATAGAAATAACGTATTATCCTCTTTTCAAGCTCGTCTTCCTCGTTAATCCCACTTTCATTAGCAAACTTTTCAAGCACTTTGTATTCTCTCTCAGTCATAGTTCACCCTCCTTTTAAATCCTGATTAATTCAATCCTCAACCTCAACTCTCGGAGCAAGGATGAATGCTATCTCCATGCCTTTTCCTTTGAAATCCATTCTCAATGGATGGTCTGTGGCAAACTGCAATACTACCTTGTCAGATATTTTTGCGGCTTTTATGAATTTTTGCAGATATTCCAGGCTGTATCTTGCCTTGCAATCTTCTGCATCTATTTTTGCCTCATCCTCAGAAAATTCAGAGCTTGCAGAGTTCATTCCTCTTGCCTCAATTATAAATTTGCCGTTACTGATTATAAAAGAACATGCGTCAGAAACAACCATGCAGTCTTCAAGAGAGTTAACTAAATCTGAAGATTCCATTTCTACTCTGGAACTGAATTCAAGGTTTGGAACCTCTTTGTCTTCTGCATCTATGTCAATCAGGCTTAAGCTGAAATTTCTTTTTATTTTGTCAATTATCTTTATTTCAAGAACATTGTCCTTTTTTTCAAAAACCAGAGTTGCAGCAGAGCCGCACCTTTTCAGTATTCTCTTGAAATCATCAAGATTAACTCCTAAAACCTCTGTATTGCCTTCAGGAAGGTTAAATTCAGAGAACGCATTTTTTGGAATCTTGAAACTGACCATTGCAACATTTGCAGGATCCATAGCAGTTATACTCATTCCATAATCATTAAATCTTATTTTTACCTCTGTAACAAGCTCTGAAATTATTTCTATTGTTTTTGAAAAATCCGAAGGGTTCTCAAGTTTTACTATCATTTTAAATCCAAAAGACAAAAGATTTGCTTCTTTTAAATATTTTTGTTTAATATCAACTACTTTTGTTTTTAGAGTGCGTTTAAAGAGGAACACTAAATCTCAATATTGCTCCGACACCTCCAAGATTATAGAACTGCTCTCCTTCTGGGGTGTCAGTAGATATAACCTCAATTTTTGCAGAGATGCTTTCAGCCATCTTTTTAAGCTCTTTTGAAAGGCTTTTGTCGAGATTTTTTGATATCAGCAAAGTGTCAACAGCGCCGTATTCGAGGGCTTTTTTCACATCCTCTTTCTTATATACAGCAAACTCTGGCTTTTCACCAAGAGTTTCAAAAAACTTCTCAAGAACTTTTTTTTCATGGATTATCTCCTGTTGGGAAAGTATGTCCTGACTTTCCTCTACGAGAAGTTTTAGACCATGCTCATCTGCATATCCTAAATCTTTTCTTGCAATTACCTTCTCTCTTAGTTTCCTTGCAAGATACTCTCCGTCAAGAAACTCGTCTTTTGTTGGTATAGGGCCTCCAACAAGGATTCCTTTCAGTTTTGGCAGGTCATAAAATATTTTTTTCATCTCTTCTGCAACTCTTTTGTAAAACTCTTTTGTAAGACCCTCTGTTATACGATGGAATCTCTGGGCACTCTGTCCTCCTGCCCGTATTTTGCTCGGAATTCCTGAGGTAAGCTTTTGCAAAACTTCAATTCTTTTTCCCTCTAAAACTCCTATTGTTGCTTCTTTTCTGTCCATTACAAGCAGACCAAAAACCTCTTTAACATCAAGCATCTCTTTTAATGGCTCCAAAACAAATTCCTTGTCGCATCTGTAAAGCCTGGTTTTTAATGGCAACGGAGGCTCAATCCCCCACAACCTTAAGTCTTCCTGCCCTTCTACTTTAGAAACATTCCCGCAGAATATTCCAATTCCGTTCTCAGGAGTCTGTTTGAGAGTTTTAAGAAATCTCGTTATTTTTTCAAGAGCATTAGTCACATTTTTTCTTGTTGATGTTGACTTTATGTTTTTTGCAGTTGTTTTCTCTGCTTCAAGCTGGTCAGCAACTGTATAAATGTTCTGACCTGCAGGAATGTAAACTGTTATTAATTCAGTAGCTCTTCCCTTATACTGTTCAAGCTCTTCTAAAACTTCTTCCAGTTCAGCTTTAGTTAATTTTGCCATGTCTCATAAAGAGAAAAAGCGTTTATAAAGCTGCTGACTTAAAACTTAAAAGGGTCCAGCATGCCCTCCAGATTCTCAATTAGCAGCTTTTTATATTCTTTAATATCTGTTTCAACAATGTATTGTTCGCTGCATTTCCTGTCAAGCCCTTTTATCTTTACAAGAACAAAGCCGTCACTGTGATAAGAGTCTTTGATGTAAACTCTTTTTCCTTTATAGCTATTTATTGCATCTCTTTTTTCTTCAAAACTGCTTCCTAAAGGGATTTCTTTTATGAAAGATGGAAGTTCTTTTCTCTGAGCCATTAAGTGGGAG
>WAQV01000059.1 GCA_015520065.1 Candidatus Pacearchaeota archaeon
GCGTAGGAGTCAGGACGTTTTATGGAGATATTAAAAAATATAGAAATCCTGCATACCTTCTTGGGTGGGTTGAGGCTTACGAGATTCAGCCAGAGGATAAGCAGAGGAATAAAAACTCAACAAAAGTTTATCTTCTGAGAGCATCAGAAGAAGGAAGAAAAGTTCTTGACGGATTGAGAGAAATTCAAGGGAAACCTTCCATTAAAGAGTCAAATGAAAGATTGATGCAGTTTTTATTTGCAAACCCTTCTTTGCCTTAGGGAATTAACCCAACCATCTAAGTTTTCCTGGCCTTGGTTCAAAAATTATTCCCTCTTCAAGAAGAGACTTGATTTCCTGATTAATTATGTCTGGACTGACATTTGCTAATGAAGGGTTCATAATAAGCTTGTCGGTTTCTATGCCTCCTTCATTTTCTGCATTTTTTATTAACTCTAAAATCCTGTCTTTCACAGCCATAATCTCTTTTTTTTCAAGCTGTTTGGAATTTTTTGCCTTTTCTTTCTCAATCTCCAGTTTTCTCACTAAAAGATATTTATGGTCTAACTCTCTGACAATCTCCGGTGAAATGTAAGTTTCATTGTTAAAGTTTCTTAGAACTCCTATTACAACAATAGTCATTCCCTGCATGATGCCGTTTAACTTTTCTGCATCATCTCCGAAAGCCTTTATTCTTATCTGTCCTGAGCCGTCATCAAGAGTAAGAAACACGTACTTTCTTTCTCCATCAACCTCATGCCTGTCAACAATGTTTCCAACAACATTCACCCTTACTATCTTTTTATCTCCAAACTCAAGAAAAGAAAACTTCTCCCCATCAAATATAGGCTTTCCTATCAGAATGTCCCCAATCCTTAACTTGTATGCTACATTTCTTTTAAACTGTTGTTCAGACATTCTCAAAGAAGATTATGCTGGTTTATAAGTTTTTATGGTGAGAATTGTTAAAGATGGCCTTGCCAGGAATCGAACCTGGACATCATCCACGTCAAGGATGCAGTCTACCATTAGCTTACAAGGCCATAAAATTTCAGGTTTTTGCAAATATTTAAATATAGTGTTTTTTTATCAGAGGTATGAGAAGAGGAGGTGGAAAGACTTTATTTTTTATATCATATGTTATAGTTGGAATTTACCTCATAAATCTGGGATTTTCTGAACTTCCTGGAATAGGAAAGAATTTTATTCCTGTGCCTGAGGCGCTATCACAAATAATAAACAGCTGGGTTATAACTTTAGGAGGAATCCTAACAATACTTGGAGGAATCAATTATATTAAATCTTCAAGAAGATACAACTAATATGGCAGAATATAAAAAGGATTTCAGCAGGTACCTGTTTTTTGCAATAATTTTTTTCCTAATTTTTCTCTCATACCAGATTTTAAAACCCTACCTGATAATTCTAATTTCAGCATTCATACTTGCATATCTTTTAAAGCCTGTTTATAAAAGCCTTTCAAATAAGATAGGAGAGAATCTTTCAGCACTGACCTGCATTTTGATAGTGTTCTTAGTTGTTTTAATACCTCTAAGCGCAGTTATTGGCGGTTTAACCAATCAGATTTATGTTTTTCTAAATTCCAACGGAGACTTTCTTAACAATATCTCTTTCTCTTTTAAGAACATTGAGAAATTCGGAATCAGCCTTGATAAGATACTTCAACAGGGAGCAGAGTTTACTGCTTCGCTTCTAACATCAGCTGTATTTTATATTCCTTCCCTTGTAATATCTGCAATAATCTTATTGTTTGGGATTTATTATATTTTAATAGAGTGGGATTTAATTGCCAGAGAATTGAGAAAGTATATAATCTTCAAGAACAAAGAAAAGTTTGTTAAAGAGTTAGGAAACGCAACCAAGGGAATAATTTACGGCTCTCTACTTATAGCTATAATAGAGTTTGCTGTAGCAAGTGCAGGATTTTATATTTCAGGAGTTAAGTTCTATTTTCTTTTGCCATCAGTTATATTTTTTCTTGCATTTATCCCAGGACTTGGACCAACAATAGTGTGGGTCCCTATGGCATTATACTATCTGTTTGTTAAGGAGTGGCTTATTTTTAGCGGAGTTTTAATAACTGGAATTATACTTAGTGTTTATATTGATACAATCCTCAGGACAAAAATACTCGGAGGAAAGTCAAAAATAAATCCTTTAGTGATGCTTGTAGGAATTTTAGGAGGAATCTCTCTGTTCGGTATTTTCGGATTTGTTATAGGACCGCTAATACTTGTTTACACTCTAAGAATTCTCAAGGAACTTAGTTCTGAGTTTAGATGATAGGTGAATTAAGCTTCTTTATTTGGAAAGGGGCATAAATTTTAAAAATTTTAGTAAGCATAGGGGATTATGCCTGATGAAAAATTAGCTAGAGCAATAAGGTCTAGAATAAGAAGAGAGATTTTACATATATTGAATAAACAAAAGGCTTCAGTTCAAGATATAGCAACAAAGCTAGGGATAACAGAATCATCAGCATCAAAACACCTTAAGCTGTTGTATGATTTAGGATTTATTGATTATGAAGAAAAACATCCTCAAAAATTCTATTTTCTAAGCATAAAAGAAATTAAAGATCTCTTTGACATCTATGATAAAATCCTAGAAAAGATGAGGAAAAAATAATTTCTTTTTTATTTTTTCTCTTTCTTTATTCCATGTTTCTCAATTGGGAAAACTGGAAACATTTAAATAGGATCTAAGACTTATACCTATGTTATGAGTAGCAAAAAAATCGATTCTTTAAGGAAAGACCATTCCAACAGCTTAATGTACTTTGCCGAGGAAGAAGGAATAAATATTCATAAAGTTGCAAAAGATGCTATGATTAAGCCAGTTTTTCTCTATCCTGAAGACAGTGCAGACACAATTATTGAAAAACTGAAAAAAGAAGATACTAATGTATGTATAGTTGTAACTAAAGACAAGAAATTCATAGGAGAGATAGGGGTAGAAGACTTGATTAGACTTTTCTTACATCAGGTAAAGTATGAACCTCTTGTTAAAACTCTCAATATTGGTTACAGAAGAAAGTTCCTATACAAATCTGCAAAAGATTTAATAAACAAGCATAAGTCGACTGTAAGACTTAATGATTCAATCAACAAAGTAATTAGACTTCTCTATAAAGAAGGATTCAACTATATTCCTGTATTGGATGATGATAACAGGGTTGTTGGAGTAGTTACTCCGAGCAGTCTAATTGACTTCTTGCAGAACGAGTGATAAAATGGAGATATTCATAGAGTTGAGCATAATAATCGGCATAACTGTATTAATCGCAGGAATAATGAGGTTTCTAAAACAACCTCTAATAATAGGGTATATTCTTGCAGGAATAATAGTCAGTCCTTATTTTTTGGATGTTGTAAAGTCTACAGAAACGATAAAAGTTTTCTCTCAGATAGGTGTTGCATTTCTCTTGTTTATTGTTGGATTGAGTTTAAGCCCTAAGGTTATAAGAGAGGTTGGAAAGATTTCTCTTATTACTGGTGTAGGTCAGATACTCTTTACTTCTTTATTCGGGTTCATTATAAGCAAGCTCTTAGGATTTAGCACCATAGTTTCTATATATATTGCAATAGCTCTGACATTCAGCAGCACAATTATAATTATGAAACTTTTATCAGATAAGAGAGACTTGGAAAAGCTTTATGGAAAAATCTCTATAGGGTTCTTGCTTGTTCAGGATATATTCGCAATAATCCTTTTAATGGCAGTTTCAACTCTTTCAGGAAGTTCAGGATTTGAAGGATTATCAGCTATAAACTTTTTGGAGGGAATTTTTCTTATTGGAGGTTTTGTTCTTACCAGTATTTATGTTCTTCCAAAACTATCTTCTTTCTTTGCCAAATCTCAAGAGTTTTTATTTCTTTTTTCTGTAGGATGGGGTTTAGGGCTTGCAGCTCTTTTCCACTCTATAGGGTTTTCAATGGAGATTGGAGCTCTAATTGCAGGAATAGCACTCTCAATGACACCTTTCCACTATGAGATAAGCTCAAAAATGAGACCTTTGAGAGATTTTTTTATAATTCTTTTTTTCATACTTCTCGGATCCCAGATGAGTTTTGGAAATATAAACGAGTTAATACCTGCTGCAGTAATTTTCTCGCTGTTTATTCTTATAGGAAATCCTTTAATAGTGATGATTTTAATGGGGATGTTAGGATATAGGAAAAAAACAGGTTTCCAAGCAGGACTTACTGTTGCGCAAATAAGCGAATTTTCATTGATTCTTATCTCGTTAGGAGTAGGAGTCGGACATCTCAACAACGATATCCTCTCTCTTACAACAATAGTCGGCTTAATAACAATTTCTGGTTCAACCTATCTCATACTCTACTCTGACAAAATATATCCTCACATTTCAAAATATCTTTCTATATTTGAGAAAAAAAGAGTTAGGGATAAAAAAGAGAGAGGCAAGAGTTATGACATAATTCTTTTTGGATACAATAGAATAGGATATGATTTGCTTCCTTCTTTTAAAAAACTCAATAAGGATTTTCTGGTTGTGGACTACAATCCTGAAACAATATCTCACTTGTCAAATAGAAATATTAATTGTAGGTATGGAGATGCAGATGACAGCGAATTCTTAGAGGAGATAATTTCTCCAAAAACTAAATTGATAGTCTCAACAATCCCAGAATACGATACCAATCTTTTAATAATAAATAAGGCTAAAACTTTAAATAAACACATGATTGTAATAGTGGTTTCACATAGCATTGATGAAGCTAAACTACTTTACAAAGCAGGTGCATCTTATGTAATAATGCCTCATTTTTTGGGAGGAAATCATGCTTCACTAATGATTAAGAGATACGGTCTGAACGAAGACAAGTTTTTAATGGAGAGAGAAAGGCATCTTAAGCAACTTAGAATGAGAAAAGAGCTTGGACATGAGCATCCAAAAAAAGGAAACAACAGTGAAAACAGATTGTAATTGTATTGTAAAACAAACTTTATATACATAATTTCCGTTGTTTTTATATGAATAAAAAAAGAGGACAGGTAAGTGTTTTTGTGATTGTTGCTATACTTGTTATAGGCGGAATTGCAGCATTTTTCATGCTTAAGGACAGGTTTGTTTCAAAAGCCCTTCTGCCAGCATCTCTAGAGCCGCCATACAAAAGTTTTCTAAGCTGTCTTGAGGATGCTGCAGAAATAGGAACTGATGTTCTTTCTTTTCAGGCTGGCTACATTGAACTGCCTGAATTTGAGCCAGGCTCTGATTTTATGCCTTTCTCCTCGCAACTTGACTTTATGGGCACTCCAGTACCTTACTGGTATTATGTTTCAGGAAACAACATTCAGAAAGAACAGATACCTTCTAAAACAGAAATGGAAGACCAGCTGAACAGCTTTATCGAGGATAAAATAAAATCCTGCAGGTTTGACAATTATTATGAAGAAGGATTTAAGATAACACTCGGAAATCCTAAAGCAAAAACCTCAATCAAAGAGGATGCAGTAGAAGTAAACCTTGGAATGAAAATGGAAATTGAAAAAGGCGACGAGAAAGCAATAATAAATAACCATAAGATAACAATTAAATCAAAACTTGGAAAACTCTATGATGCAGCAAAAAAGATTTACAATTACGAGCAGAAAACTCTTTTTCTTGAGAATTACTCTGTAGATATTTTAAGGCTTTATGCTCCTGTTGATGGTGTTGAGCTGTCATGCAGCCCAAAAGTATGGATTGCTGATAATGTTTTTGACACTCTGCAGGATGCAATTGAATCAAACATTATGGCTTTAAAAGTTAAAACAGGTGACTACTCTTTAAGAAGCAAGGAAAACAGGTATTTTGTTGTTGATTTAAGCCTTGACAGGGATATTGATGTTAGATTCATTAACTCTAAAAACTGGCCTAATTCATTTGAGGTTGCTCCTACAGAATCAGCTGAAAACAATATCCTTATTGCAAAGCCTGTTGGAAACCAGCCAGGGCTTGGGATAATGGGATTTTGTTATGCTCCTTATCATTTTGTTTATAACATTAAATATCCTGTTCTTGTTCAGCTTTCTTCAGGAGATGAGATGTTTCAGTTTCCTGTTGCAGTTGTAATTCAAGGCAATAAGCCAAGAAAACCTCTTGAAGGTGCTGAGTCTTTAAGCCTGCAGGCAACAGAGTTATGCAAGTACAGGAATACTTTTATTGAGGTTAATACTTATGATACACGGCTTAATCCTGTTGAAGCAAAGATTTCGTATGAGTGTTTAGGAGTGAAATGCGACATAGGAAAAACTTCTAAGACAAAGCCTCTTAAAGGACTGTTTCCTGAGTGCGTTAATGGCTATATAATTACAGAAGCAGAAGGATTTGAAGATGCTAAATATTTATTCTCTACAAACAAGGAGGGAAGTGCAGACATTATTCTTGACAAATTGTATAAACTGAAAATCAATCTTAATCTTGATGGAAGGCCTTACTCAGGAGACAACGCAATAATCCATTTCATTCCTATTGACAAGCCATCAAAAGGAGGAAAGAGTATTGTTTATCCTATGCAAAAAACAATAGAGTTAAGCGAAGGAGAGTATGAGATAAGGGCTTATATTTACAGAAATTCCTCTTTAAGAATACCTTCATCTTCAATCCAGCAGTGCGTTGATGTTCCTGCATCAGGAATTGGAGGAATTCTCGGAATTACAAAAAAAGAGTGCTTTGATGTTGAAATTCCAGAACAGATTGTCTCAAACGCTCTTGCAGGAGGAGGTGTTGAAAGATATTATGTTCTTGAGTCAGAACTCGAAAATTCAGGCACAATAGAAATAAATGCTTACAGCCTGCCTTTGCCGAACTCACTTGAAAAACTTCAGGAAAATTATATATTATTTGAAGAACAGGATTTAGATATAATCTTTAAGAATGCAGAAGAATAAACCTGTTAAAGAAAACTAAAATGTCGCAAATAACTCTGAAAGAAATGCAGAAAGAAAAAACAAAGAGGCTTTTAATGCTCTTGACAGTGTCAGTTATAGTTGTTTTGTTAGTGTCTTCTGTTATTTCTGCTTATTACAGGTCAAGTGTTCAGTACACAAGACCTGGGATAAGTTCTTATAGTTACCTAGGCAAGCAGGGAGTTTCTTTTCCTGTTTTCGATGATGAGCTGTGCAAGTCTGGGCAGGATTTTATAGTACAGATAAGTCCTCTTGGATGCACTCCGAGTGTTGTGAGAAGCGACCTTTTAGAGGAACAGAATGTTCCTGTTTTTTGTCCATTAATAGCTACAAAACTAAATCCTTTGATTGATGTGGAAGCAATAGATTATATAAGCTTCTCTCCCCGTGGATACACTAAAGAGGTTGCAGGAGTTGGGTTTCATCCTGCAAGAGCAGCTCTTAGAGGAAACTACAAAACTCTTCTTAATTCTCCTGTTTTAGAGAATATTGGTTATGCTGTTATTGTTCTTAAAAAACAAAAGAATGAGTCGGCAATGCCTGACTGGGTTCAAGGTAATTTAACAGCAAAAATAAGATATGACATTAAAAATGCTTTTGGAGTTGGAAAAGCGGTTTACTATCTGCCTGAGCTGGATGACACGGAGTGGGTTTTAAATTACAAGCAGTATGGATTCTGGCAAGGAAGAGGGTTTTTAAGAGCAGAGGATATTGACAAAGATTCTGCTTTTATATCTATTTATTCTGACAAGAACAATAAAGTGTCAGGAGTCAGGCTTAAGAAAGGTGAAACTTCAAGAGAGATTTACATCCCTGGATTTTATTGTTTTGGAGGGATGCAGTTGAAACTTCATGACTTGGATGTTCCTGACAGGAGAGCAAAACTTAATGTAAATGGAGAAATTGTAGAGGTTGCAAAAGGTGAAAAATTCCTTGACAACAAGTGCCGTGTCAAGGAGCTTCAAAAATACGGTCTTCTTGAGAGTGTCTCAATAACATGCGAAGAAGATGATGGAATAAACAAGTTTGATCTGACTATCAGTCCAAGGATTGCTCTTTCTATAACTGATAAAAGTGGCAGTGAAGTTGTTAAAGATTATGGAGTAGGAGACAAGCTGTATGAGTTTGATAAGGATGGAAAAAAAGAGTATGTTTATATTGGATATATTGGAACTGCAATTCAAAATGCTCGAGATGGCAATAAAAGATACACCATGTCAAACTCTTACAGGGAAGATGAATTGATAGTTTATCTTTACAAAACTCCTCAAGATAAAGGAGAGCAGCTAAGTTTCAGAGATATATCCTCAATAGGAAAATCCATTAACTCTTATCTTTATTGGATTTCTGGTCCTGTAAAAAGAGTCATTAAAGGAGAGGTAAGTGAAGCTGTTTATTATAAAGATGAACCTAAAGAAGTTTGGGGAAAAAATAAAATTAAAATCATAGGATTTGCTGGACCTCAGGACAAGCCGTTTGGCAAATGCGAAAAGAGTAATGATGTGACTAATGGTGAAAATACTCCTGAGTGTAATCAGTATGAAACTCAGGAGGAATGTGAAAGTGCAGATGCAGGCAGTTGTCAATGGGTTGAAGAAAGTGGAGATTTAAAGGAAGTAAAAACAAACTATGAAAATGCATTAAAGGATTACAGGACTCTTATTGAGAGTTTTCCTTCTGAAAAGGAAAATGAAAACAGCCTTGAAACTTTCGGTGAGAGAGCATTTTTCAATTCAATAAGGCTTGCAGAGAAATTAGGACAGAAAAGAACAATGCTTAAATTCTGCAAGGAATTTGAGGAAAGTTTCCCTGACTCAAAACTTCTTTATGATTTAAGAGAAACCTGCTCAAGCGAGCTGAAAGCTTCAAGCCAGAGCACCTCAACAATGGATGTTCTTGTTAATGGCAGAGTAAAGGAAATTTCCCTTGAAAGAGTTTATGAGCCAAGCCTTGAAGAATACAGCGCAGAGGTTAAAATTAATGGTTTAGGAAAGAGCAGCATTGTCAAGATTTTAAGAAAAAACACTCCTTCTTCTCTTGAGGAAAATGGCAATACTGTAGGGTCAATAGAGATTTTATCTTTAACAGAGGATTCAGCAAAACTGAGAATAGAGATTTCTCCTGCAGACAGCACTGACAGCAAAAAAAGGAAATTTTCAAAGACAGTAACACTTAAACTTGACGCTCCAGAGAGTTTTGATAGTGATTATACATTTACTTTAACAAAAATTAACTTAAAGAAACTCGCAAAAGTGTCTGTAATACCTCGTGTAAACAATGCAGGTACAGAAGCAAACTTCAGCTTTAAGATTGGAATTGAGAAAAGAGCAATACAGCTAAGCCCTGAACAAGCAAAAGAGAAAATAAAGAACCTCAATGAGTCAATTGAAAAATGGGAGAAAATCTCAAACAATTTAGGAAATGTAGTGAGAGGAATGAAAGCTGCATGTTTAATGACAGGAACTGCACTGACAATCAAAAATTTATTTGCAGGAATGAAGGGAAAAGCAGGAGCAAGGCACGAAGCAACACAGTTTTACAGGGAAAAATGCAGCCGTGATATTAAAGACCCTGACAGCCCATATTATAAAAAATCAGTTTCCCAATGCCTTGTCGGCTACAATGACGAGATTAACAGTGCAGTAGAGATAATCGCGAAAAAAAGAATGTCTCAAATAAGGTTTTCTGAGAAAGAGTTGTGCAGTGATAAGATAAATAGTTTAGGAAGTGGTTTAAAAAATATCAATAGTGATGAAGAACTAAGCAGACTTGCAAAAGATGAAGACATAAAAGGTTTGTTTTCCCCAGCATCACTGAGCGACGGAACATGTGACAAGCCATTAACAACAGACGAGGCAGAGAGAGTTGCATTGTATCTTGATATTATTAATGATGACAGGTTAAGTTCTGAGGTAAGAGGTGGCTACAAAGAAAAACTCAAACAGCTCTTAACAGAACTAAAAGAGAATGCTGAGGATTATGCATCAGTTAAAAAGGCGCAGGAAAGTGAAATTCCAGGAGAGGTAGTTTGGATCAAGCGAAAAGATTCAGTAGAAGCAGAATGGTATGGAACAAAAACATCAAAAGAGGGTGAGATAGGAAGTGAGCAAGAAGGAACTCCTTATCAGAAGATAATTTACAATGGAGTGCTGTATATTGTTACACTCAAAGAAACCTATGAAGGAAGCGGAGAGTATGTTATTAAGAACATATACAACGAGGATGGAAAAGAGGTAACAGATGAAGAATTAACTGAGAAGATTAAACAGCGTTACGAGATTTTCAAAAAAATCGACCCTGCTGCATACAAGAACAGATATGAAAATCCTGAAGTGAAGTACTGGGAGGCAGGAGAGTTCAAAGGGCTTCCTGCTGTTGTTCCGTTTGACATTAAAAACGGATGGTATGCAGCAACAAAGTCATTTTCAAGAGGAACAATTAAAGCATATCATGAAAGCGGTGCTGTAAACTTCTTCTATATATGCAATGTTATGAAAAACAATCGACAGGACGGAATAAACAGAGGAGATGATAAATGCGTTGGATTTTTTGCATCAGATATAGGAAACCTTAAAGGCAAAAAATTCCCAGGGCTTACAGAAGCACAAACATCCAAGCTGTTGAGAAAAGCAATTCAAGCAATTGAGGATGCATCAAGAGGTTACAAAACTGGAGTAAGAAAAGTCAAAATAAGAAATGTTGGCTATGTTGATGTAGGAGTTCCTGAAGTAAACCTTCCTGGAACTCAGTGCGAGGACTTCATGTCTCCAAAAGACTGCAATCTATTGTTTAATGTTTGCGACCCAGTAATCTGCCCTTCAAGCAGGTGTAATGCAGGAGGTTCTTACTATGTAAGCAATGTAATTAGGTCTGGATTTGTAGGAAGCACGTTCTTGTGCCTTCATAATTTTGGGACTCCATCCGAAGGAGGTGTTTTAATTCCAGTATGTCTTTCAGGGCTTAAAGCAGCTGCAGATGGGTGGCTGTCAATACTAAAAAGCCATAGGGACTGTTTGCAGAGAAATCTCCAGACAGGTGAGATGATAGGGTTTTGCGATGAGGTATATAGTATTTATGTATGTGACTTCTTCTGGAAGCAAGCATTGCCTCTTATAAAAATGAAGCTTCCTGATATTGTTACATCAATGGTTACAGGCAGGAAGGATTCTGGAGGAGGAGAGTATTTAATATTTAAAGAAGCATGGGAAAATGCAGGAAAATCAATTGATTATATGGCTCAGTATTATGCCGAAAACTCTTACAAAGCATTCATATTGAGAAGCACAGATGAAATAGGAAGCGCGCTATGCAAATCATTCATATCAGCAAGATACCCTGCTTCAGCAGACTTCTTCGATAATCTCATAGAACCAGATGTTCCCGCTCAGTACAACGCATGGTTTCATGAAACTCCTTTTACAACAGCAACATCGCCTCCAACATCTCAATACAAAGTGTTTTACCACATCTATTCAGGGAAAGATACTGGAGTGTATTACAGTGTTTATCTTAAAAGCCCTTCGGGAAGTTCTTTTTACCAGTACTCAGAAACACTTCCTGTTGCAAGAGGATTCATACCTCGTGGAGAATATGCATCTGAAACGAGAGATTTTACTGCGCCATCAGGATATCAGGAGTTATGCATAAACATAAACGGTCAGGAAGAGTGTGGGTTTGGAAGGGTTTCAACATCATTTGCAATGGATTACATTGAGGATAAGATTGTAAAAGACCAGATTGAAAGGCAAGACATTAAGTCTGAAAAAGAGTGCATTTCAGGAAGTCCGAGCCTTTATGGCTTAATAAGCCCTAATCTTCAGGCAGGAGCAGAGCAGGCAATAGACCCTCAAATCTATAACAAAGGAATTGTAAGAGTATGTTCAACAGAAAATCCAGGCAAGGGAACAAACGAGGAAAGATGGGTGAGAGTCGGTTATTGCGATGAAACAAAAAGAGTGAAATGCTGGCTTGACAAAGAAAGCATAAACAGTGTTGTTGAGTTCAATGCAACACGTGAGGAGTTGAAGGAATTCACTGATGACATACTTGAAAAATTAAGAGAAGAAGGAGGATACATTAAGCTTGATGAAAATGATGTTAGAGAGTTTAGGAAAATTGTTGGTGGAGATGATAAAGGAAAGATTAAGAAATTAATAGAGGACATTACTGGAACAGATGAAAGAAAAGGGCTTATTGACAGAGTATTCTTCAGCAAAGAAAAAGCAACACTTTATCTTCTAAGAGGAGATGCTTATGCAAGGCTTGCTGAAATGCTGTTTACAGGCATGAAGGATGAAGAAAAAGAAAAAGCCAACACTGAGGAAAAAGAGGAGAAAACAGCAGAAGAAGAAAAAGCTGAAAGAGATGAAGAAACACCTGAAGATAAAATTAAAGAGAGTGGTCCAATATTACCTGAACCTAATCTTGACCCTAAACCAGACAATGCCGAACTTTTAGACAGATTAAGTAAATACGATAGGATTATTAAAGAGAATTCTAAGAAATATGGTGTTTCTCAAAGCCTAATTAAAGCTATTATTTCTCAAGAAAGTGATGCCAAATATGACGCTATTGATAAAAAAGGAGATTCTTATGGCTTAATGGGTATTACTGAAGGGGCTGCGAAAGATGTTGGGATGTATACTCAGTTTCAAAATAATAAGCTTAGACCATCAACAAATATAGAAATTGGAACTAAGTATTACAAAAGATTGGAGAAATACTACAGTGAAATGAATTCAGGAGAAGATTTAAAGAAGATAACTCTAGCAGCATACAATTGGGGAATGGGAAACATTTATGTAGAAGGATACGAAGATAAAGCAGCGTGTCAGGAAGGAAGATGGGTAAATTGCAAGAATATTCCTCAAGAAGTTTTACAATATGTTTCTAATGTGATTGCTTATGAGAAAGAATTTGCTAAATAAATTTTAAATGAGATGAAATTCTTTTGCATTAGATACTTCTCTAATTTCTATTTTTGAAGTAATCTTAAAAAGCATGCGGGGAGAAGGATTCGAACCTTCGCAGGCACTAAGCCAGCGCGTCTTGAGCGCGCCCCGTTTGACCGCTCCGGCATCCCCGCATATAAGAAGCAGAAATTACTCATATAAAAATCTTTAGAATTAATTAAAGCAGGAACAAACAACTGAGCAACCAAAACAAGATTACCCCTCTTTCTTTTTGCTCAACTCTTTTTCTTTCTGCTTTATTTTCTCTTCAAGGTTAAGCTTTTCTATTAACTCTTTGTACCTGTTTCTTATTGTTACCTCTGTTATTCCTGCAATATCTGCAACCTCTCTCTGAGTCTTCTTCTCGTCATTCATTAATGCAGCAACATACAAAGCAGCTGCTGAGATTCCTGCAGGACCTCTTCCTGATGTAAGCTCAACTTTCTCTGCCTGTTTAAGTATCTTCAAAGCATCGTTTTGGGTTTTAGGAGAGAGTTTCAAAACTGAGGAGAATCTCGCAATATAATCTTTTGGAGAACTTTGTTTTACTTTAATTCCGAGCTTCCTTATTATAAACCTGTATGTTCTTCCAATCTCTTTTCTCTCAACATCAGAGGCAGTTGCCATCTCATCCAAAGTTCTCGGAATATTGTAAGACCTGCATGCAGTATATAAACATGCTGCAATTACTGACTCCATGCTTCTTCCTCTTACAAGCCCTCTCTGAAGAACATAGTTGTAAATTCTTGCAGCCTCGTCACGCACAACATTTGGAAGATTCAAGTAAGATGCAATGACTCTAAGCTCTGCCATAGCAAGCCTTAAGTTTCTTTCAATGCTTGTTGAAACTCTTTCCTGCCATTTTTTAAGTCTCAGGAATTTTCTTGTCTGACCTGGAGCAAGTTTGTAAATATCAGAAATCTCTCCAACATTTGTCGTAAGCCCTTTGTCAAACTTCTGCATGCTTATAGGAGCTCCGCCACGACCTTTTTTCTCATGTTTGTCAAACTTTCCAGAAAGGTCAATTCCAGTATCAACCATCTTTTCCTCAATAACAAGGCTGCAGTCATTGCAGATTATCTCTCCAAGATGAGGGTCATAAGTCAGGTTGATACTTCCGCATTCAGGACATTTTTTGACAAAAGCCATTTTCCAGAAATTTCATTTATAAATCTATCGTAACCTTTATAAATGGAGTGCATTTATAAACCTTTCGGTTTTTACTAGGAGTTCATAATTGCAACTTCTGTTCATTAATACACTTCTGATTAATTTAAGACAACTTATTATTTTATCCTCGTGAAAAATTATAATTTAATAGAATGATTAACTGACGCATACAAAAACCTTTTTAAATATATTTTCATCTGAATTCTCATGGCACGAACAAAAGCTCAAGAATTAACTGGAGAGGAGCTTAAAAAAGCTGCAGAAGAAGAATCACTAAAAACAGAGAAAGGAAAAGAGAGTAAGACAGAAAAAGCTGAAAAGACAGAAGGAAAAGAAAAGTCTTTGGAAGAAAAAAAGAAGGAGCTGCTGGAAAAAGCAAAAAAGCTTAAAGAGAAAGTAACAGCAGAAACTGTTTCTACTCAGGAACTTAAAGAACAGGTTAAAATCAAAAAGAAGACAGAAATGCTTGTTCCTCTTGAAGAGTATGTAAAAGCAGGAATTTATTTAGGAACGAGAGTTGTAACTCCTGATATGAGGCCTTTTATTTACAGAAGAAGAGCAGACGGACTGGCAATATTCAACACCAATCTTATAGACGAGAAATTAAGAGAGGGTGCAGAGTATCTCGCAAAGTTTAAGCCTGAAGATGTAATTCTTGTATGCAAAAGGCAGGCAGGATGGAGAGCAGCAGAGATGTTTTCAAAGGTAACTGGAATAAGAGTCTTTACAAAAAAGTATCCTGCAGGAATACTAACAAACACAGCACTTCCTGATTTTTTTGAGAACGAGCTTACAATAATAACTGACCACTGGCTTGACAAGAATGCTTTAAATGACACTCTGAAAGTTCATAAAAAAGTTCTTATGATATGCGATACAAATAACTTTTCAAAAGGAGCTGACCAAGTGATAATAGGAAACAACAAAAGCCCTAAGAGTTTGGGCTTAATTTTCTACATTCTTGCAAGAGAATACTGCAAAGCAAGAGGCATAAAAGCAGACATCCCTGATATGGAAGTGTGGGTTTCTACAGAGCAGGAGTGAGGATAATTTCTAAGTATTATCTTGTCTATTATCACATTCTATTTATATCAATAACTGTACAAAAATATTTAAAAATTTGAATGTCCTTATGCTATAAAGGAGGCATATAAAATGCTTGAGGATAAAGCAAAAGAGGGAAGGAAGAAGATAAGCAGAGAGGAAGTTCTTAGGCTTTTAGATGAAGACCTGAAAAAAGCGTTTTCAGATGAGGAATACATGAGAAAATGCAGAGAGGAATATGTGAAAGAAGCAAAAAAGATAGACGACTGGCTGTTTGAAAGCTGGAAACATTCCCATACAACATGGGTTAGAGCTTCCTACTACAGTTAAAATAAATCTTCCAGAGAAGCTAACTATAAAGATGGCAAAATCCATAGATAAAATAACAGAAGAATTCTGCAAGAATTTACCTCCTTACAATTATTCAGCTTTACCAGATAAGAGCGACTATATAACAGTTGATGAGCTGAGTGAGCGTTGTCAAAAAGCAGCAGAAATTTACGGCCCTGTTTTCCATGAGTATTTATTATCTAAGTATGTTGATAAGAAGGAAGAATAAAATGGATGACAGAGAGTATGAAATACTGAAAAAATTTAGCAAAGGTGCTTTTGTAGACGATGAAGACAGATATATAGTAAATCGTTTTGCAAACATTGGTTTGATTAAGTTTGGATATGATACTAACAAAAAAGGAGAAATACAAGAAACTGCAAGTTTAACTCCTCTCGGTTATGATTTTTATGATGCAGAAACAAGATGGAGAAGAGCCCAAATGAATTCTTTAGAACGGGCTTTGTACGACTTTAGGAAGTTTAAAGAAAATTGCAAAGAAAGATTCTCAAGATTATTGAACTATTTTAGATATGACTTCTGACTTTTTAACAAATTCATAGATAATTCTGATTTTTATCGGATTGTCTTTATTTTATAAAACTCTTTGTATCTTTTTGGTTTGCTTATCTATAAGCTATCAACATGCACAAGTTGTACAACGCCCCGTCCGGGATTCGAACCCGGGTCACAGCCTCGAAAGGGCTGTATTCTTGGCCTCTGAACTAACGGGGCTTTTGATTTCCTTGCCAACCTAAGTTAAGCAAGGAGTGAGCCTGCCCGGATTTGAACCGGGGACCTCTGGCTCTCTTAGATTTGTCCAAGAGATATGCAACCGTTCAGAAAACGGTCACACTCTTATAAGACCAGCGCTCTAACCAGGCTGAGCTACAGGCTCTTGTTAAATGAGTAATAATGTTAATATTTAAAGTTTATTACAAGCACGGATTTGTGTAAGGTAAATAAAAAAACAGAACAATTTAGAACTTTCAAAAACATTTATAAAAATCTTCAGCTAATGAAAATTATGGAAGATATATACAAAAAAGTAAAAAGGAGTGTGCATCTTAACCTGGCAATATATGGAGGGATTATATTTGCATTGCTTGTAGGAATAAGTATGTATAGGCCTCCAGTAAATTATACTTATAAGCAAAAAGAGTTTGGATACTTTAACCTTCATAAAGGTCTTGAGAAGAAAATAGAGCCTATAGAATCTACAGGTATTATTAAACACTCTCTTAAAAAATATAACTCTTCCAGAAAAGACTCAAATGAAAAGAAAGGAGATAAATAGCATTCGTACTTGAATCAACCAACTCTAAAAAACAGCCAGTTTTTGTTTTTTCCAGAATCTTTTTCAGATGAAGAAAATTTCGCCTTTAACAATACATACTTTCCATTAAGTTTTTTTCCATTCAGATGAAAAACTATTTTTTCTGGCTTTCTGCTTTCCAAAACAAAATCTCCTTTATCCCATATCTTCACCTTTCCGGCTCCGTAATGTCCTTCTGGAATAGTGCCTTCAAAACCCGCATACTCTAAAGAATGGTCTTCTGTCTGTATTGCAAGCCTTTTCAGATTTTTAATTTTAGGAGGCTGTTTAGGCAAGGCCCATGATTTTAAAACGCCATCCATCTCCAGCCTTAAGTCCCAGTGCAACCTTCTTGCGTGATGCTCATGAATAACAAAAACTGGCATAGACTAGTAAGTTATTGCAGATATTTAAAACATCCTCCAGAATTATGGTTTTTTCCATGCAACAAGCCCGATTATTATTAGATATAAGATTGTTCCAAGGCCAGTTACTCCCGGAGCAAAATCAATCACTGGAGCAAGACTTAGCCATCCAGGATATTTTCTTTTCTCAAACACTTTCCATGTTGCAGCAGTAGCAATTATGAACACTCCAATCCAGCCTATCATTGGAACTAAAACAAGAAATATCCATGCCCAGTGAAATCCTCCTAGCTGCATTATCATGGAAACATTTGCAAAAGGTATCCAAGCAAGCCAGGGGTATTTATACTTCAGGTCTTTTGCAATTTTCATCCAGGCAAAAGCAAAATAGACATATATAGCAAGAGCAAAAAGAATTGCCATCAGCCCTAAAGCAACAATAGCACTTCCAATCATGCTTCCTGCAAGTATGCTTACAATGTCATAATCCATTTTATATTCAGAGCATAATTAACTTAAGGGAGATTATATTTTGTGCAAAATTTTTCCAGTTTTTTCCTAGAAACATCTGCTTTAAACTTAATGAACATTCTATCTTTAACTACTTCTTCAGGAGATGGTTTGCAAGAATAGATAAAAGAAGAACATCCTCCGTAATGCTCTATTTTAATTCCAGATTCTTTTTCTATCTCGCCAATAGTCTTTCCTATGATAGGTGATTTTTCTGGAATAAATGTCTCATAATCAGACACTATCATGTTTTTCAGACGAGTATTTAATTTATAAAGATTGCGTATCTTACCTAATTAGCATGAATGGAATAATTTAATAAACTCTTGCTTTCTTTTTGATATATGCTTTACTTAATTGGATTAGGACTGAATCTTGACAGCATCTCAAAATCTGGTTTGGAAATTGTTAAAAGATGCAAGAAAATCTATCTTGAGAGCTATACAGTAGATTTTCCATACAGCGTTTCAGCACTGCAGGAAGTAATAGGAAAAAAAATCATTCCTGTTGATAGGGATTTTGTAGAGTCATATAAAATTATAGATGAAGCAAAAAAGATGGATGTTGCACTACTGGTTTACGGAAACCCTTTAACAGCAACTACCCATATATCCCTCTTGCATGAGGCAAAACTAAGCAAAATTAAATGCAAGGTAATTCACAACGCATCAATTCTGGATGCTGTTGCTGAAACCGGGTTGCAGTTATATAAATTCGGAAAAGTTGCGAGCATGCCTTCCTGGGATTACGAAAAGAAATTCACTCCTGACAGTTTTATGAAGATAATTCAGGAAAATTTGTCAATAAACGCTCACTCTTTGTTGTTGGTTGACATAGGACTTCCTTTCGATAGTGCTTTGCAGCAACTTGAAAAAGCTGCTGAAAACTACAATATAAAACTAAAAAAGATAATTATTTGCCAGGCACTTGGAACAAAGCACAGCAAAATCATCTTTAAGGACATAAAAGAGCTGATAAAAGACAAAAAAAAGTTCAATATTAAGAGTCCTTATTGCATAATCCTGCCGGCAAAACTTCATTTCTTTGAGAAGGAGATTTTGGAGAGTTTTGAATAAATAAACTTTAAAAGCAGTACATCTCTTAAAATACCATGTATGATCCGAAAAAATCCGAGCCTGAGATGCAGAAATTCTGGAGAGAGAAACAGATTTATGAGAAACTGAAGAAAAAGAATTCTAATGGAAAACCTTTTTACATGATGGATGGACCTCCTTATGCCAATGGAGATATCCATATGGGGCATGCTCTTAATAAAATTCTCAAAGATATTGCTATGCGTTCAAGAAGAATGCAAGGATATAATGTTTTTGACAGGCCGGGTTATGACACCCACGGAGTTCCAATAGAGTATCAGGTTGAAAAAGAGATAGGAAGCAAAAGCAAGAAAGACATTGAGAAATACGGAGTTAAAAGATTTATTGAGAAGTGCAAAGAGTTTGCTACTAAGTATATAGAGGCAATGAATCAGCAGTTCGAGGACTTAGGAGTCTGGATGGATTTTAAAGACCCTTATCTGACTCTTGATAAGGAGTATATTGAAACAATTTGGGATACATTTAAGGAAGCTGACAAAAAAGGGCTTCTTTACTTAGGCAAATATCCTGTTCATATCTGCCCGCGATGCGAAACAGCTGTTGCATATAACGAGATAGAGTATGAAAAACAAGACGACACATCAATTTATGTTAAATTTCCTCTAAAGGACGAGAAAAACAAGTTTTTCGTAATATGGACAACAACTCCATGGACTCTGCCAGGAAATACTGGAATAATGGTAAATCCTGATATTGAGTATGTAGAAGCAGAATTAAGCAATGGCGAGATATGGATAATTGCAAAAGACAGGATAGAGGAGTTAATGAGTGCAACAGAGAGAGGTTACACAATTAAGAAGATTTTGAAAGGAAAAGAGCTGGAAGGAATTGAGTACATAAACCCTCTGGCAGACAAATTAAAACTTACTGTTAAAAATGGTTACAGAGTTGTATTGTCTTCAAGATATGTAAATGTTGAGGATGGAAGCGGATTAGTTCATTGCGCTCCTGGCCATGGAAAAGAGGATTACGAAGTCGGGAAAGAGTATGGATTGGATATGCCTTCTCCTGTGGCTGTGAACGGAATTCTTACTGAGGAAGCAGGGAAATACTCTGGGAAAAAAGCAAGAGTTGTTGATGCTGAAATAATCGAGGATCTTGAAAAAGAAGGTTTTCTTGTTTACAAACATAAATACACTCATGACTATCCTTTGTGCTGGAGATGCAAATCAGCACTTTTGATGGTGTCTATGCCCCAATGGTTTTTTAGCATTAAAGATATTCACCAGAAACTTCTTGACTCAAATGAAAAGGTTAACTGGATACCTAAATATATGAAGCTGAGAATGAAAGCATGGCTTGAAGGTATCTCAGACTGGCCTATTTCAAGAAATAGATATTGGGGAACTCCTCTCCCAATATGGGTATGTGAAGAGTGTTCTGAAAAGGAAGTAATAGGTTCTATTAAAGAGTTGGAAGAAAAATCAGGGGTTAAAGTAACAGAAGTTCATAAGCCGGAAATAGATGACATTTTCCTTAAATGCCAGTGCGGAGGGAAAATGAAAAGAGTTTCAGAAGTGTTGGATGTCTGGTTTGATTCAGGAGTTGCAAGCTGGGCTGCACTGCACTCAGAGGAGGAAATGAACAAATTTTGGCCTGCAGATTTAAATATTGAGGGAAAAGACCAGATAAGAGGATGGTGGAATTCTCAATTGATTCTTTCAGAGATAAAGTTTGGGAAGCTTCCATACAAAAACATTATGGTGCATGGAATGGTCTTGGATTTAGGTAAGAAGAAAATGTCAAAATCTAAAGGAAATGTTATCTCCCCTCAAGATGTCATTAACTCTTATAGCAGGGATTTAATGAGGTATTACTTTGCAAAAACATCTAAAGGGGAAGATTTCGCTTTTGATGAGAATGAGTTTAAAAGAATCAAGCAAATATTTATTGTTTTGGAAAATGTAATAAACTATGAAAGAACTCTCAATCCTTCAGAAAAAGGAGAACTCAAAACAGAAGATAAATGGATTCTCTCTAGATTCAACTCTGTGCTTGAGAACATAATCAACTCTTATAATAATTTTAACTTTCAGAAAGTGCTTGAGAATTATGAGAGGTTTTTGTTAGAAGACTTTAGTAGAACTTACATAAAGATAATAAGGGAAAGAGAGAATGAAGAGATAATTAGAAATATAATTAACAGCATAAATTTCGGACTTATTGCACTAATATCTCCTGTATGCCCTTTTATAACAGAATATATCTATCAAAACTCCTTTAGGAATTCCTCAGAGACCAGCAATAAAGGAAATAAAGAAGAGTCAATTCATCTGTGCAGTATGCCTGTTTCTGATAAATCAGTGATTGACAAAGAACTTGAATCTAAGTTTGCAGTTATCCTAAAAGCTATCGAGGAAGGTCTTTCAGAAAGAGATAAACAAAAAATAGGTTTAAGATGGCCTTTGAGAAAAGCTATAGTTTATGTTGGAAAGGACATTGCAAATGTTAAAGAATTAGAGGAATTTGGATATATCATTAAATCCCAGTTGAATGTAAAGGAAGTTGAATTTAAAACAGCAGAGAATGCAAATGAAATTTCTGTTGAGCTTGACACTGAGCTTACTTCTGAACTTGAAGCAGAAGGGTTTGCAAGGGAACTTTCAAGAAAAGTGCAGGCATTCAGAAAGAAACTTTCTCTGCAGAAGCATCAGAAGATAAAGCTTTTGGTTTTTACAGATGACTCAGAGCTTAGAGATATGCTGGAAACTCACAAAGACTTCATACAAGAAAGAACAAATGCTGCTTCATTTGAGATAGTCGATAACGAGTCAAAAATAGACGAAGAAAACTTTAAAAATAAAGAAAGCTTTAAGATAAAAGATAAAAGAGGTATAATAGCGATAAATAACTACCAATAAGTAATGCTGCAAGGTTACTCTTTTATCATAATAAAATTTAAAAAAGGTAATTTGTTAGGGAAAATATAAAATGATAGTAAAAGATGAATTTTTAAGCAGACTGAGAAAGATTTTTGACCTTAATCTTTATGAAGTAAAGGTATGGACAGCTCTTCTTTCACGTGGGACAAGCACAGCTGGAGAGCTAAGCACAATATCAGATGTTCCAAGATCAAGAACATATGATATTCTTGAGAGTCTTGAAAAGAAAGGATTTATTGTAATGAAGCTCGGAAAACCAATAAAGTTTGTTGCTCTTAAGCCAGAAGAGGTTGTTGAGAGAGTTAAAAAGAATCTTATGAGAGAGGCTCAGGAAAAAGCAAAAAGGCTTGAAAAATTAAAGGATGATGAGGTTCTTGACGAGCTTACAACTCTTTTCACTCAAGGCGTTAAGTTTGTAGAGCCATCAGACCTTTCTGGAAGCTTAAGAGGCAGGCAAAACCTTTACAATCATCTTGACATGATGGTTAGGAGTGCAGAGAAAACTATAACACTAGTAACCACAAGAGAGGGCTTAAACAGAAAACTTGAGGCATTGATGCCGAGCCTTGAAAAATGCAAAAAAAGAGGAGTCAAGATAAGAGTTGCTGCACCAATTGATAGCAATAATCTTAAAGTTGCCAGGGATTTTAAGAAAGTTGCAGAAGTAAGGAACCTTGAGAAAATAAGGGCAAGATTTGTTATTATTGACTCTAATCAGTTAATGTTCATGCTTCTTGATGATGAGAAGTTCCACCCTAATTATGATATAGGAGTGTGGATAAACACAGACTTCTTTGCTCAGGCACTCGAGCAGCTATTTGAGCTTGCATGGAAAGAGATGAAGCCTGTTAAATAAATCTCTTTTATATTTCTGCTTAGACTATTTAATAGAATTAAAAATCCTCTCAATCTCTTCAACGCCTTCTGCTCTTGAAATTTTCATTCTTAACTCTCTTGCATTTTTCTTGAATCTTGTGAAATTCATAGCCTGAAACTTTATCTGGCTGAAAGGGAATTTGTATTTTCTTGCAAGTTTAAGGTAGTCATTAAAATCAAGCTTTCTTGTTGTTTTTCCTGTCAGCTGGCTGAAAATGTTTGGATTGCCTATCGCCTCTCTTCCTATCATCACAAAATCAAACTCTTTTAATAGAGAGTCAGCATTTTTTAGATTAACATTTCCTGAATAAATTACTGGAATGTTCAGTTTTGATTTTAGTTTTCTTGCAAAATCAATATCTGGCTTGCCACTGTAACCCTGTTCCTGGGTTCGCGGATGGATAGTTATAGCATTGCAATATTTTTCTGCAGTTTTAGCTATTTTAATTGCTTGTTTTGATTTCCTTATTTTTATTGTAAATGGTTTTTTTGTAGAGTTTCTTATTGTTGAGAGTATTTTTTCTATTGTTCTTGGCTTGTTATGAAGAAAACACCCGAATCTGTGTTTTTTTGCAGCTTTTGAAGGGCATCCTAAGTTGAAATCAATCAGAGATATTTTCCTTTCATATTTCTTAATGAACTCTTTTATACCCCTTTCATCTTTTGAAAAAATCTGCAATGCTGGCTTATCATCAAGAAGGATTTTTTGATGCGTAAGCGGATTTGTCATTCCAGTATAGCTCAACCCTGCTCCTGCTTTTTTGCACAATATCCTGAAAGCTATGTCATTCACTTTCTCCATAGGAGCTAAAAAATAAGGGTTTTTCAGTTTAAGGTTGCCAATTTTCCAGCAGCCAGTCATTTTACATCTCTTCAATTGTTTCAATTCCAAGAAGCCATAAAGAGTTCTTTAAGACAGTTCTGAATGACTCAACAAGAGCAAGCCTGAACTCTTTCTGATGAGATTGCATTACAGGGCAGGAATGATAAAACTCATTAAAGATTTGTGCAAGTTGGTAAGAGTAATTGGCTATTAGTGAGGGATTTAAGTTATTGTAGGCGCTCAAAACAACCTCTGGAAACTGAGAGAGTTTTTTTACAAGCTCTATCTCCTTTAAGTCCAGTTCTTCAATATTGACTTCTTTTAACTCTGTTTTCTCAGTTTTTTCTTTTCTTTTCGCTTTTCTTATGATGCTTGATGCCCTCGCATAGCTGTAAAGCAGATAAGGCCCTGTATCTCCCTCAAAGTTTAGTGCCTCGTCTAAAGAGAAAGCTATAGACCTGTTTGGGCTGTTCTTAATGATTGCATATTTTACTGAACCTATTCCTATCTTTTCGGGGCTTCCTTTTCTCTGCCTTTCTTGAGCATTCTTTTTTGCTTTTTTAATTACTTTTTCAAGGAAATCTTCTAACAGTACAACATCTCCTTTTCTTGTGGACATTTTTTTTCTTTTGCCTTCCTCATGAATCAGTATGAATGAGTAATGGACAACTTCAGGAGCGTTAAATCCTAAAAGCTTTAAAGCCTCTTTAATCTGCAGAAAATACAGCTTCTGGTCTTCTCCAAGGACAATTATGTTTCTTTTTGCTGATTTAAGTTTATGAATTGTATAAGCAATATCTCTTAGAGGATAAAGCCCTGTTCCATCACTTCTCGTAAGCACAAGAACAGGAGATTTCATTTTGTTTTCTAAAACAGTTCCTTTCAAATCCAGAACAGCTCTTCCTTCTTTATCTTTGAAAAGCTTTCCTGTTTTCTCCAAGTCAGTTAAAACTTTCTTTGCAGAACCAATATAATCTGACTCATAATCAAATACATCATATTTAATCCCAAGTTTGAGCAATATCTTTTTTTGCCCTTCTATGCAGGTTTTTGTTATTTTTTTAAACCTCTCAACAACATCTTTATCTTTTTGCTCAAATCTCTGAAGCAGCTCAAAAACCTCTTTTTCGAGTTTTTTTGATTTGCTTACCTTTTTTGCAATCTCCACATACTTATTTAACATGCTTTCAAATTTTAATCTCTCTGCTTTTGCTAAAACCAGCATTGCTATCTGCTTAGAAACATCATTTACATAATAATGAACCTCTGTTTTAAAACCAAAAAATCTCAGAATTCTTGCAAGAGAATCTCCTATAATTGCATTTCTCGCTCTTCCTACATGAGGTGAGGAGTTTGGATTTAGGCTTGTATGTTCCAGTATAACTTTCTCTCCCTTGCCAATATCTGTTTTCCCAAAATCTTCTTTTTTTGTCAAAATCTCTGAGATAAGGTTTTTTGCAAACTCTTTTCTGTTCAGAAAAAAGTTAATATATGCTCCTGCAGTCTGTATGTCTTCAAACTCCTTTGGAGGATTTCCTATGTTTTCTCTTAATTTTATTGCAATTGCATGAGGGTTTTCTTTGAATTTTGGCGCAAGAAAAAAGCACGGAAATGCATAATCTCCCATCTCAACAGAAGGAGGAATCTCAATAAATTTTGCAATTTCTTCTTCTGTCAGTTCAACACCTTCCTCAGCAAGGGCTTTCTTTAATAAATCAGCTATTAACTGTCTCATGAAGGAGTAAATCCTGCAAACTTAATAAAGGTTGTGAATGCATTTTAATGAATTGTTTGGCAAAGCAAAAACAATACATTTATTAACCAAGAATATTTCAAATATGCATGGTAAGCATAGATAAAGAAAATCTAGAAAAAGCTTTAGGCTCTTCTAATAATGAGACAACAGCTGCTTCAGCTTCTGACAATCCTCTTCTGCCAAGTTCTGAAGAGGAGGAAAAGGGATTTCATAAAGGAGCTTTAAGCACCTTAATCAATGAAAGAAGCGAGTTGTTAAGAATGCTCCACAATGTTGAGATTATAATGCAGAGCCATATCAAAAGGCTTGAAGAGTTAGGGGTAAAGTTTCAACGCCAAGATAAAAATTAGAATTTCTTTACCTAGCGCTATCAGCCTGTTTTTCAGACTCAACCTGTCTCTTATACACATCCT
>WAQV01000060.1 GCA_015520065.1 Candidatus Pacearchaeota archaeon
AACTGAAACTCTCCAACCCTGTCAGCAACAAACTCTATTCTGTATTTTTTTCCAACTTCTAAAATCTGGTGGATATTGTATGGAGGTCCTATAGTGAATGAGTGGTAGCCAAAAACATTCTTATTATTGGAACTTACCTTTTCTATATTGATTATTACTTTTGTTCCCTCAACAACCTCTATAACTTCAGGCTCGAATTTGAAAGAAGATACATTCATATTTATAATAACTTCTTTGCCATCTTTTGTTCTAGAATCTTCTAAATCATTAGAGGAAGTTTTAAACATGAAACCAAAAAACACAACTGCTATAATAACCCCTATTGCTATTCCAGTAGCTAGTGCAATAATAGAATCCTTATTTTTTGCTTTATGCTTCATTTTACATCTAACACTTTAAATTTCTGCAAATACAAACTCTTTTCCCTGCTTTATAGCATAAACACTGAATTTTTCTTTTTTCATTCCAGGCATACCAGGAGCTCCTGACGGCATTCCTGGAAGAGCTATTCCATCAACTTCAGGATTCTCATTAAGCAGCTTGTATATTGCTTCAACAGGAACATGGCCCTCAACAAAATAATCTCCTATTATTGCAGTGTGGCAACTTCTCATGTTCTGGGGAATGTTATAATCATCTTTTATCCTATCTATATTTGCAACAGTTTCAACTTCTACACTAAAGCCTGCCCCCTCAAGAGCCGATATGTATCCACCACAACAACCGCATCCAACAGATTTATACACTTTTACAACTACTCCTTCTGCATTTTTCATTCCAACATCTTCAATATCTATTATTTCTGAATCCTTACCAGAACCACTAAGATAAAAAGCAGTTAAAGACACAATTAGCAAACTTATAACAGCAATACTAATTGCAAAGACATTTTTCCTTTTTTCCATGGAATAGCATAAAAAACAATCTTTATAATTGCTTTGATGAAACTGGTTTCAAGAGTAAACTACATCGTAGAATGCATAATTAATCAGTTCAATCCTTCAGAACAACTATATTGTTCATGCCTCTTCTTTTTCTCTCTACAAGCTGCTTTGCTTCAAGTTTGTCCAACAGCCTCGTAGTCTTTACTTTTCCCATCCCTGTTTTTTCCATAAGGTCAGACTGAAACATAGCTTTTCCTTCCTTCAATAACAGCTCAATTACCTTTTTCTCGTCTTTATCAAGGTTTTTGAGGTTTAGTTTCTTTCTTTTTTCTTTCACTTTCCTTACTACTACTCTTTCTTTTGGCTTTGTGAACATTATCACAATCCCTATGACAAAGATTATTAATGCAATTCCAAGGCTTATCCATGTTTGGATTGCTATTGTATTATACATAGGACATAAAGGTCCATGAGTGCAGGTCTGTGAGACTATCTTCTTAAGACCGAGGTTAAACATCAGAATTATAAATCCAACTGCTATTGATATGCCAATTATTAAAAAACCAACATTTCTATTATCCATTTTTATCTTTTCTCAAGTTCTTTTGCTATTGAAAGGCACTTTTTTTCTTCACTTTTTTTAGACTTATCCGCCTTTTCAAACTCTTTCAGCATTGATTTTTCAACTTTCTGATCTAGAACTCCTTCTGCCATAGGATAAAGAATATTGTCCTCTTTGAATATATGTTCTCTTATTAATTGAGCATAGTTCCTCGCATTTTCTATTACCTTTTTCTTGTCACCTTTTTCTAACCCTTCCTTCAATCCTTTAACAAAATCTCTTCCAAGGTCATGTTCGTATAACATCTGGTCTATTGGATTGCAGTGAAGGTTTTCCTGAACAGAGTCTTTTAACATCTCTTTAAACAAAATCTTCTCTTCTTTTGCATGATGGAAATCATCCGCATAATGCTGTATGAAGTATATAGCTTTCTTAAAGAACTCTTTGTCAATCTCTTTACCTTTGTTATCTTCTAGTGCATCGCACTCTTTTTCAAGAGCATCAGCTACTTTAAGAATTACTTCATGTTCTTTTGAAAGGATTTTTGTTGTTTTCATTTTTGTTTATGCAAGCACCAGTAAAAACGCAGTATTTTTTATTGATTTTAATGAGTGAAGAGCATTCTCTTTTAGAGGAATAAAAACTCCAGGAGACATCCTAATCTCCTTGCCTTCAAGGTTGAAAATGCCGTCGCCTTCAACAACATACACAAATCCTTCTTTTGTTGTTCTATGGTCTGAAATTTCTGTTCCTTCAGACATGCAGAACAGGCTTACATTTATTTTGTCTGTTCTGATTATGTCCTTGCTTAAAATTCCGCCTTTTGAATACTCAATCAGTTCAGCAATGTTAAAATCTTCCTTCATTTTTTCCTACCGAAATTTATTTTCTCCCATACTCTTTCGTGATAGTAATAAGCCATTATTTTTATCAGGCTGTCAAATATTCCAATGGTTGTGGCTATTAAAATCTTTTTGGTTACTATAAAACTTACTAAGGTAGTTATTATTATTGCTACAGCCCTCCAGCTTATAGCTTTTGCAAGGCTTCTTCGTTTTCTGTCTCTCATTTTTTCTTTCTGTAATTTTCAATAGCTTTTCTTAAAGCATCAACAGCAAGGCTGCTGCAGTGCATCTTTATTGCAGGCAATCCTTGCAGAGAGTCTGCTACATTATCAACAGTTATTTTTTCTGCCTCCTTGAGAGTTTTTCCTTTTGCAAGTTGAGTTATCATTGAGGAAGTGGCTATAGCAGCCATGCAGCCGAATGTCTTGAACTTTATATCCTTGATAATCTCTTCCTCTTTGCCATCCACTTTTTTCTTTCCTATCTTGAGATATATCCACATCACATCTCCGCACTGAGGATTTCCGACTTTCCCAATTGCATCAGGGTTCTTGATTTCCCCCATATTCTTTGGATTCATAAAGTTCTCTCTGACTTTTTTTGAGTACTCCATTTTATCCAACACATTTAAGAAGCTTTTTTCTTTTTGCTTTTTTCATTTAGTCTTTTTACAAGCTCTGCAATCTCTTTGTCAGTCATTCCATGAGCTTTGCATCCTTGTTCAAGAGTTTCCTGCATTGACATAGGGCAGCCTACGCATGTAAGCCCTATCTCAAACAGAATCTCTGCAGCCTCAGGATTTACTCTAAGCAATTCGCTCAAAAGTGTTTGCGGCGTTATCTTTTTTGACATTTTTTCCTCCGTATTTTATTTATTTTAATTAGCCAAAGGGCTTATTGCCCTTAATTTCTCAACTACTTTTGAGATGGATTTTAGGAAGTAATCTACTTCTTTTTCAGTTGTGTATTTGCTTATGCTTATTCTTAAAGAGCTGTTTGCCTGCAATGCAGACAACCCTATTGCTTTCAACACATGGCTTGCCTCAAGAGTGTTAGACTTGCATGCAGACCCTGTAGATGTGCATATTCCAAACTCTTCCAGCATGCTTCCTATAGCCTCTCCTTCTATATTATTGAATGAAACATTAACATTATTGCATAGCCTTTCTTTTCTAGGACCGTTAAGAGTTACATCTGGTATCTTCAACAAGCCTTCAATTAACTTGTCTCTTAGCTTTTCCATTTTTTTAATCTCTTCTGGACTGGAAACTTCAACAGCTTTTGCAAAGCCAACTATTGCAGGAATATTCTCAGTCCCGCTTCTTAGTTTTTTTTCATGACCACCTCCATGAGCCAAAGGAGTAATTTTAATGCCTTCTTTAATATACAATGCTCCTACACCTTTAGGGCCGTGAATTTTATGAGCATTTAGTGTTGCAAGGTCAATTTTCTGTTTTTTAACATCTAGCTCTGTTTTTGTAAAACTCTGACACGCATCAGTATGAAATAAAACTTTATTTCTCCTGCATACCTCTCCTATTTCTTTAAGATTTTGTATTGTTCCTATCTCATTATTGCCATGGATTACAGAAACAACTATTGTCTTTTCTGTAATTGCTCTCTCTATATCCTTAGGATTAATAAATCCTTCTTTATCTACATCTAAATAAGTAATTTTTGCACCTAACTTTTCTAACCATCTGCATGTATTGAGCACTGAATCATGCTCAATTTTAGTTGTTATAATATGATTTTTTCCTGTTTTTGCTTCCATATTGTAAAGAAACAGCCCTTTAAGCGCAAGATTGTTTCCCTCAGTTCCACCTGAAGTAAATATAATCTCTTGAGGGTTTGCATTGATTGCTTTTGCAATTATCTCTCTGCTTTTTTCAAGAGCTTCTTTTGCCTCTCTGCCTATAGCATGTTTTGAGGAAGCATTTCCATACTTCTCTTTAAAGTAAGGAGCCATCTCTTTCAAGACTCTTTCATCTACCTGAGTTGTTGATGCATTGTCAAAATATATTATTTTCTTGCTCATTTTTGCTTTTACAATTTTATTTTGCACTCTCTGCAAGATTGAGATTTTTTGCAGAAAGATTTAACATGCTTGTCTATTATTTTTAACATTGGTATTATTGTTTCTTTGTTTAAATAATAAATTCTTTGTTTCCCTTTTCTCTCAACTTTAACCATATTGCACTCTCTTAATGCTGCAAGAGCATGAGATATCTTGC
>WAQV01000061.1 GCA_015520065.1 Candidatus Pacearchaeota archaeon
ACATTAAGGAGAGAATCTAAAAAAATTCAGCTTAATTTCAGCATAACTCTTACTCAGAGAGTTTTTTACAGCATTATTGCTTTAGGTGTTCTGCTCTTTGTTGCTCTTGGAGCTGGAATTTATGTTTATGCTTTTAATTCCGGTTACAATAATCCTCAAGTCATGGGGCATTCTGCTGATGAACTGGATTTAAGCGGAGGAGTTAATGGCGATGCTGTTTTTAATGGAAAAGTTGGGATTGGAACAACAAGTCCTCAAGAAAAGCTAGATGTAAATGGAATAGCAAAAGTAAAAACAGGGGTCATTATTGGTGAGGACTCTGATATTTATCTTTATGAGTCTACAACAGACCAAATGACAATCCGTACAGGAACTTCTGGTTCATACAAATATACTACATTTAAGAGCAATGGAGATTTAGAGGTTCAAGGGAATATTCAGGCTTCTGGGACTATAACTGCATCAAGGTTGGGAAGAAACAACTGCGTATGGAAACAATCTCTTGGATGGGATAATGGAGGCACTTGCCCTGATGGAATGTATGCTGCAGGATACAAGTGTGGAGCGGAATGCTGGGCTCAAGACCTATCAATCTTATGTTGTTACCCATAAAGATTCCTACTTTAAATCCAATCAATAAAAATAGTTGTTTCAGCTTGTTAACAGGCTGTTTCACTTTGTTTCAGGAATTAATTAAATAGTTCTCCCTCTTAGAAGAGTCATGAAAAAAATAAACTTGGCCTTGCCAAGAATTTCAAAAAAGCTGAAAGGAGGAAAACTAAAATGAAATTAGCAACAGTTTTAGTTATGAGTGTAATGCTCTGCCTTGGAGTAATTGCTTTTGCTAATGGAGTAATTGCACAGACAGAGAATGACAGTTCAGCAATTTCTGCAAATGAGACTCAGCAAACTGCTGATGACTTGATTGCCGAAGGAGAAGAAGGAATAACCCCTGATTCAATTTTTTATGGACTTGACATAGCTCTGGAAAGAATAAGCCTTGCTCTGACATTTGACAAAGCAAAAAGAGCGGAAAAAGCTCTTAAACATGCACAAGAAAGGCTTGCTGAAGTGAAAGCAATGATTGAGAAAAACAAAATTGAGAAAGCTGAGGAAGTAAGCAAAAAGTATGAAGAAAGGTTAAAAGAGGCTGAAGAGGCAATCTCTGAGATAGACACTGATGGCAATGAGGAAGCTGCTAAAGAAGCTCTTGAGGAAGTGATGGGACTTAGGCTTAAGCTTATGTCTCACAAGGAAAAAGTGTCTTACTTAAAAACAAGAATCCTTGAAAGACAAGCTCAGAGAATGAGTGAGGAACAAATAGCTCATTTAAGTGAAGTGTTCCAAAAAATAGAAGAAAGAGCTTCTGAAACCGAGAAAAAGGTAAACTTAAAGAAAGAGAACGCAAAAGCAAAGCTAAAAGTTATGACAGGGATGACTGATGAGGAGCTGGAAAAGCTTCTTGAGGAGATTAAGAGCAGAGTGGAAGTCAGAGAGATGAAGAGAGAGTTTAAAAAAGAGTTCAGAGAAGTTAGGAATGGAACGAAAGTGAAAGTAGGAGGAAACGTTGAGATTTCCTCTGAAACCAGAGCAGTTTTAGACAACCTTGCTGCAAGCTTTGAGGGTGTTGAAGGAAAAGTAGAACTTAAACTTGAGATAAAGAAAAGAAACAACACTCTAAAGGATGAGAATGGAAGCAGAGCTGCAGAAATTGTTGAGGAAAAGGTAGAAGGAGTTCTGACAGACTTCCAAAAAGAACTCTGGGAACAGCTTAAAGAAAAAGCTCTCTCTGATGTTGAAGACAACGAAGGCTCTGATCTTGAGCTTGAGATAGAGATTGAGCATGAAATAGAGATTGAAAGCTCTAACGATGAAGATAGAAGAGAAATTGAACTTGAAAAAGAGATAAAAGTGAAAATCAGAGAAAGGACGGAGCAGGAGATAAGAGAAAAGATAAAAATTGAGTCTGAGAGTGACGAAGAAGATGGCAGAGCTGTAAAAAGTGTAGAAGAGAGTATAGAGAAAGATATAAAAACCCAGAAAGAGTCTGCTACATAAATTTTGTTTTTTATTTATTATTTTTATAACAAGAAAATGGCAGAGAAAATAATAAAATTTGAACAGAAAAAAGAAGAAATGGAAGAAAGAGTCAGCAGGAGGTATAGAACAGAAGAACTTAAAGAAATAATTAAAGAGTATGGTCTTAAACCTCACCACAATGAGGAATGCGACCTTTTTCTTATTAATTCTATAGTGAAAAGAGTGTATATGGCAAATCCTACTCCGTACGGAGTTGAGGTAAAAAAAGTCTCAAATAAGCAGACATGTGATTTAAAAGAGATTTCATCAGAAATATTCATTAGTGAGTTGTGCAGAAGAATGAGAGGCAAGGCTCTTGAAAAGATAGCATCTGACATCAGAGAGAAAAAAAGCGCTAGGATAGATTTCGATATGATTCCTTATTTTATTAGAAAATTCTCTCTTAAAACAATTGAGTTAATTAGAAGAGGAACAGAAGATTACTTAAGCCCTCAAATAGATTATATTGGGTTCAAAAAAGACTCTTCTGTATTTCTTGCAAAACTCTCTCCAGAAGAATTTGATGTTAATGGGATAAGTGTTAAAAGCATGGATATAAATTCTCTGAAAAAGTACTCTCAAAAATATAAAATTCAGGAAATAAAGATGAAAGTTCCTGAAACAATAAAGGACTACATTTTGAGTTTAAGGTATTCAAAACAATCCTAGAATTCAATCTCATAAGACTCTCACAGTAATCTATTTGATAAAACTCTATAAATAAGGATAAATCTTCTAAAAAAGACTTATAATTAATCTTACCCTCTTCTCTCGTAAATTTAACAAAAAGAGAGGGGGCTGTTATGGAGAAGGCAGACAATAGAGTGAGAGAAAAAAATGGAAAAGCAAAAAGTCATGCTTTAATAGTCTTAGGAGTTTCTGTAATTTTGACATTTATAGCAATTATTCTTGCTGCAGGAACCTCTGGTTTAAACAGCCCTATAGCAAATTCAAATTACTCGACAACTCTTAACTTCAGTTGCAGAAGCGGAATGGAGGATGCACTAAATGCCTCATTGCTTTATAATTCAAGCGGAGGTGCAGCAACAACATACTTGATTACAATAACCAATACAACAGGCAATCAGTCTGTTTTTGAAAATGCTAGTGTTCTTATTACAGGACTAACAGAAACATCAACATATAATATGACTTGTTTAATGTCTAATGCTACAGACAATGTTTATTCAACAGCTGTTGCAGGAATAACAATTGATAACACTCCACCCAATGCAAGTTTTGTAAATCCTGTAAATAATGGAAATTACTCTGGAAACCTTGTTGTTAATGCAAGTGTTTTAGATAGTTTAATAGGTGTTGAATCTGTTTATTTCAATATTACAAACTCTTCAGGAGTGCAGGTAAACTTTACAAAAGCTTCAGGAAGCGGAGGATACTATAACATAACTGTTGACACTACAAAATTTATTGATGGAAAATACAATATTACTGTTTATGCAAATGACACTGAGCTAAACAATCTTAATAACACAGAAAGAGTACAGATTACAATAGATAATACTAACCCGTTAATATCTTTCGGCACAGGAACAGAATCCAACGGAACAGCAGTTTCCAGAGACTGGATTTACATTAATGTTTCAGTTACAGAGGCTAATGAAGCAAATATAACATTTCTGCTGTATAATACAACAGGACAGGTAAACTCCACAACTTCTGCTGCAGGAACAAGAACAATAAACTTTACAGGGCTGCCTGATGGAACTTACACTTACAATGTAACAATAACTGATGCTGTAAATAAAAAGAACACAACAGAAACCAGAACAATAGTTCTTGACACTACAGCACCATCAATAACTTTAACTTTGTCTTCAGCAACAAAAACAAGCCTTACAATAACTATTAACGGAGCTGAAGGAAACTGCTCAGTAGATAGCACTAATGCTATAATATCTGGTTCAACGCTTACTCAAGGAGATTTGAAATGCGGAACATCTTACACCTACACAGTTTCATGCACAGATGCTGCAGGAAATACAGGAACCTCTCCAGCTACTTCATTTTCCACAAGCAGCTGCGGAGGTGGAGGAGGAAGCAGTAGCAGCAGTGGTTTAACAACTCTATTATGGAGAAACACTTACAACCCTCTTCCGAACCAGTTGGAAACAGGATACACTAAGAAACTTGCACCAAAAGAAAGAATAAAGATTGAAGTAAACAATGAGAAGCATTACTTAGGAATCAAAAAGCTTACGAAAACTACAGCAGTTATTGAAATCTCGAGCAAACCTATTGAGATTGCTCTTTCGATAGGCAGCTCTAAGAAAGTTGATGTAAATACTGACGGATATTATGACTTATACGTAAAATTAAACGATATTATTAATAACAAAGCAGACATTACTGTCAGGAAAATAAATGAGAAATATGAGAAAACTTCAACAAAAAAATCTGAGAAAACAGCTGGAAGCTCAAGACTAACAGGACAGGTAACGAAAGAAGATACAGTTAATTATCCTGAAACAGAATCAAAAATGAGTAGGGCTTTATTTTGGATTTTAATAGCTCTAATAGTTGCTGCAGTTATAGCTGCTGTATGGAGTATTATAAGGAGATAGTTGGGAAAAATAATAGAAAATGAGTCTCTTTTCTGGGTTTTGACAGTTCATAAAGATTTAAAAATATGAACTTTTAAAAATATATTAGTAATGAACAATAATAGTTTCCCCTCATAGCTCAGTGGTTAGAGCGCTCGGCTGTAGACACTTGTCTAAGGTGGATATTCCCTTCATATTCAGGGAAACTAAATGAAACCCTAAAAGCGAGCAGAACCCGAGAGATCCCCGGTTCGAATCCGGGTGAGGGGATTTTTTTCTTTAAAAAATAAGGAATAAAAGCTCATAATTATTTTTCAGTTTCCACTTCTATTCTACATACATCATCTCCCAAACCTCCCATGCACTTGGTTTCTTGCACTTTCTTTACCTTAACCCCTATCTTCTTAAAAGCCCCTTCAATTATTGCTGCTTCTAAATCACAAATAGGTTTTCCTATAGGAGGAGTTATCCCAGAACAAGTAAAACACTCTTTAAACTCAATAGCATACATTCCTTTTTTCTTTTCCAAAGGGTTACATATCCCTATCTGAGAAGTAGTTATTGCTGTTACAATCTCCTCTGGAGTCTTAACAGCAAAGATTTTGCCAATCTCGTTTCCAACTTTTTTATTAAAAGCTTCTGTTTTCTTTCCAAGCACTCTAGGCATTGCTATAAGCCTTAAAATTCTCCAAAATGCCAGAGGAATCCTGTCTCCAAGAACAGGTCTGTTTATTTTAAGCGCATCTTTTATAGATATTTTTCTCATTTTTATCACCTCCTTTCAAATGTTTTCTCAAACTCTCTTATTTTTTTGTCCTCAATCTCTCGGATTAGCTTTCTGATAAAGTAGTCTGACAGGAATATGAAAAATACCATTATTGCAGAAATTGCGATTGAAATAATGATAGCTGACAAAAGAAGCTTATCTTTCAAAACCCCTATAGCCTCTCTTTCATTAATCTCTGCGAGAAGGCACCATTCTGCTTCTGGAATATATTCATAAGTCCCTATTAC
>WAQV01000062.1 GCA_015520065.1 Candidatus Pacearchaeota archaeon
ATATTATTGATATTCAGAAACAAATTATAGTACTTATTTTAGATGAAATAGACCAAGCAGTTAAGAAAATATCTGATGGTTTTTTGTATAATTTAACAAGACTTAACTCAGAACTCTCAAAAGCACAGATATGTATTGTAGGAATAAGTAATGACTTGACTTTTCTTGAAGAAATAGACCCAAGAATAAGAAGTTCTCTTTCAGAAGAAGAGATTGTTTTTCCACCTTATAATGCTATTCAACTGCAGGAAATACTTAATAAAAGAGCAGAAAAAGCATTTAAAGAAGGTGTTTTGCAGCCAGGAGTTGTAGCAAAATGCGCTGCTTTTGCAGCCCGTGAGCATGGAGATGCAAGAAGGGCCTTAGATTTATTAAGAATTGCTGGAGAGTTAGCAGAAAGAAGCAGAAGTAATAAAATTCTTTTAAAACATATTGACGAGGCAAACAATAAAATTGAAAGAGATAAGATTCTTGATGTTGTAAGAACAGAGCCAAAACAATTTCAACTAGTTTTATACTCAATAATTTTGCTCTTAGAAGAAAAACAGAGTGTTTTTACAGGTGAGGTTTACAACAAATATCATGAGCTTTGCGTTAAAAACAAGTTAGAGGTTTTGACACAAAGAAGAGTAAGCGACATAATTCAAGAATTTGATATGTTAGGAATAATAAATGTAAGAGTTGTCTCAAAAGGAAGAGGTGGCAGAATGAGAGAAATAAAATTAGCAATTACAAACCCTATTGCAAAAAAAGTAAAAGAGATTATTCAAGAGTCTCTCTATTGTGTTTAGAGGATTGATTTACATTTTAAATTTTTAAAATGAACTCCAATGAAATTTTGAAGTTTTGCGTAGAGAAAGGTCTTCTTTTAGATAAAGAGGTCTTAAACCTTTTTTCTGAAGCTTCTGATATAGAGTCAGTAAAGATGATTATTGAAAAAGTAAGAAGTTACACAAAAGAAAGAATAATCACAAAAAAACTTTTTGAAAAAAACAAAGAAGAAGTAATTAAGATTTTTTCAGACCTTCCTAAAGAAAGCCAGGAAAAGCTAAATAATCTTAAAATAAAATTAGGATTGAGTATTGAAATTACAAAAGAGGTTTCTTTAAACAATTTATGCCAGAGCCAAGAATCTCAGTTAGTACAGCAAGAACAAAAAATCTCTTCTGGTTTTTCTGGAGTTAATTCTGGGGTTGACATTAAAACTGGAAACAACACTGAAAAAACTAAAAAAGAAATGATTTCTGAAAGCTCTGAAGGCGAAGTGAAAATTTTGTCCTCAAATATTCACCATTCTAAAAAGCTCGAAGTTGAAGATTTTGTTAATTGTTTCAGAGGCAGACTTAAGGAGATGAGCAAGTTTTTGCAAGAGCGTCCTGAAATGGAAAATTTAGTTTCAATAAATAAAATTCCTTTTAAAAAAGGAAAACTTTCTATTATAGGGCTTGTTGCTGACAAAAGAGTTACTAAAAACAAAAACATTATTTTTGAAGTCGAGGATTTAACAGGAAAAACAAGAGTTTTAGTAACTCAAAACAACAAAGAGCTTTATGAAAAAGCAGAAGAAGTAACTCTTGACTCTGTTATGGGTTTTAAGTGTTTCGGAAACAAAGAAATTCTTTTTGCAACAGATGTAGTCTTTCCGGACTGCTTCTTGCAGGAAAGAAAAAAAGCTCCTGTGGAAGAGTATGTTTTATTTACAGGAGACCTGCATATCGGAAGCAAACTGTTTATGGAAGAGAATTTTCTTAAGTTTATCGACTTTCTTAATGGAAAAATTGATAACTCTCCAGATGTTGAAAAAATAAAATATCTTGTTATTGCAGGAGATTTAATTGCAGGCGTTGGAATTTATCCTGAACAAGAAAAAGAGCTGGCAATTCCTGACATTGAGAAACAGTTTGAAAAAGCTGCAGAGCTTTTAGGAAAAATAAGAAGAGATATTAAAATAATTATTGCTCCTGGAAATCACGATGCAATAAGAATTATGGAGCCGCAGCCAATGTTTGATGAAAAATATGCCTGGCCGTTATATAATTTAAAGAATGTAATTCTGACAGGAAATCCTTCAAGTATAGTTATTGGAGCAAAAAAAGGTTTTTCAGGATTTAATATTTTGATTTATCACGGATACTCTTTTCATTATTATGCAAACAATATCCCTTATTTAATTCAAGAAAAAGCAGTTCATTCTCCTGAAAAACTAATGAAATATCTTTTAAAGAATAGGCATTTGGCTCCAACACACTCTTCAACACTTTACTTTCCTTCTGAAAACGACCCTTTAATTATTAAAGATATTCCAGATATTTTTGTTTCAGGACACACTCATAAAAGTGCAGTGTCATATTACAATAATATTTTAGTTATTTCAAGCTCTACATGGGAAAGTAAAACAGCTTTTCAGGAAAGAATGGGTAACGAGCCAGACTTTTGCAAAGTTCCTATGTTTAATCTTAAAACAAGAGCAGTTAAAATTTTAGATTTTGAGTAAAATGGAAATGCAAAACTCTCAACAAAAACTGACTGAAAAATATTTCAAAAATCTGGAAAGGAATGTTAAGAAAGTTTATGGCATGGCAGAGGAGGCAAGAAAAAAAGGGCTTGACCCTGTAGAGAGTGTTGAAATACCTCTTGCTATGACTATGGCTGAAAAAGTTGTAGGTCTTATTTCAACTCTGTATCCACAAATGAGAGGAACAAAAATAGCCTCAAGAATTCTTGAGCTGGAAAAAGAGTATGGCAAGCTCGATCCAGCAGTGTGTTTGAAAATTGCAGAGGAAGTTGCAAAACAGAAATTTTGCCAGTTCCCAAGTTTGATTAAAGCAATAGATGCAGGAGTAAGAATTGGTTTTGCCTATCTGACTTTAGGAGTTGTTTCAAGTCCAATTGAAGGACTTACAGAAATAAAAGTGTTTAAAACCCGTGACGGAAAAGAGTATTTTTCTCCCTATTTTTCAGGCCCTGTGAGAAGCGCAGGAGGAACAGGAGCAGCTTTTTCTTTAGTGATTATTGACCACTTAAGAGAGATTTTTGGATATGCAAAATACGACCCGACTGACGAGGAAATCAAAAGAACTGTAACTGAACTTCAAGATTATCATGAAAGAGTTACTAACTTGCAATACATGCCGACTGAAGAAGAAATTATTTTTCTTGCAAAAAATCTTCCTCTGCAAGTAAATGGAGAGCCTTCAGAAAAGCTTGAAGTTTCAAACTATAAAAACCTTGAAAGAATTGAAACTAATTTTATAAGAAGCGGTTTTTGTTTGGTTTTAGGAGAAGGAATTGCGCAAAAAGCTCCAAAAATAAAAAGGTACATTTCTAAGTTAAGAGAAAAAGGATTTAAGCTTAGTGCTTGGGATTTTTTGGACGAATTTGTAAATATTCAGAAAAAGAAAAATTCAGGAAAAGCAGAAACAGGAAAGCCAACCTATCTTAAAGATTTAGTTGCAGGAAGACCTGTTTTCGGACATCCTTCTTTTTCAGGAGCATTTAGATTCAGATACGGAAGGTCGAGAGTTAGCGGTTTTAGTGCAACCTCAATACATCCTGCAACTATGGCTGTAACAGACGGATTTATTGCTATAGGCACACAACTGAAAGTAGAAAAACCTACTAAAGGATGCGCAGTTACTTCTTGCGATATGATTGAAGGACCTATAGTTAAACTGTTCAACGGAAGTGTAAAAAAACTTAAGAGTGTTGAAGAAGCAAAAAAACTCTATCCAGACATAGATGAGATAATTTATTTAGGGGATATTTTGTTTCCTTTCAGTGATGTTGCAAACAGAAACCATGAACTGTTAAAGCCAGGCTATGTGGAGGAGTGGTGGCTCTTAGAAGCAAGAGAAAAAGGTTTTAATGAGGATATAAATCCGTTTAATGTTTCTTTGGAAGAAGCAATAAATATAAGTGAAAAACATAAAGTTCCATTGCATCCAGCATTTATTTTTTACTGGACTCAGATATCCAATGAGCAGTTTTTAGAGTTAATTAAATGGCTGAAAAACTCTTCAATAATTAAAGACAAGCTTGTATTGCCATTCAGTAAGACTGAACAAGAAAAATACTCTGTTGCAAAAAGAGCGCTTGAGTTATTAGGAGTGGAACACGATGTTGCAACTGAAGATGTTGTTTTGAGCCCTGAGACAACAAAAGCTTTTCTTTTGAATTTAGGGGTTGATGCAGCAGCAGTTAGTGCAACTGCAAGAAATTCCTCTCAGGTAGGAGTTTTTGAAAAAATTCCTCTTGAAGAATATTTTGATTTAAACAGTTTTAATAACACTGAAAAAAGCGTTTTAGAGTTAGTCAACTCTGTGTGTAAGTTTGAAATAAAAGACAAGGCAGGAGATTTTATTGGAGCAAGAATGGGAAGGCCTGAAAAAGCAAAACTCAGAAAGCTTGTAGGAAGTCCAAATATTCTTTTTCCTGTTGGAAATGAAGGTGGAAGGCTTAGGAGCGTTCAGGCAGCATGCGAAGTTGGAAAGGTAAAAGCTGACTTTCCTCTTTATTACTGCGATTCCTGCAAAAAAGAAACTATTTATGCTGTTTGTGAAAACTGTAATAGCAGGTGCAAAAAAATGTATTTTTTTCCTGAAACCTATAAAAAATCATTTGAAAAAGTTTCTGACGGAAAAGAAGGAAGGCAGTTTTATGTAAGGGAAATTGACATAAATCATTATTTTAAAAAAGCTATAGAAAAACTAGGTCTGTCTGATGAGGAGGTTCCTTTGCTCATTAAAGGCGTCAGGGGAACATCTTCCGAAGAACACTCAATTGAACATCTTGCAAAAGGAATTTTAAGGGCAATGTATGATTTACAGGTTAATAAAGACGGAACAATCAGGTTTGATGCAACTGAGCTGCCATTAGTTGCGTTTAAGCCAAAAGAGATTTCTGTGAGTGTTGAAAAACTTAAAGAGTTAGGTTATGAAAAAGATATTTTTGGAAATGAACTTGTAAGTGAAGACCAAATTTTAGAGCTAATGCCTCATGATGTTTTGCTTCCAAGCTGCAATGCATCAACAGACGAGAGAGCAGATGAGGTTTTTGTTAAAGTGTGCAAATTTGTTGATGATTTGTTAGTTAAGTTTTATGGATTAGAACCTTTTTACAATGTCAAGACAAGAGAGGATTTAGTCGGACAGCTAGGAGTGTGCATGGCTCCTCATAACTGTGCTGGTGTTGTATGCAGGTTTATAGGGTTTTCAAATACTCAAGGTTTAATGGCAAGCCCGTATATGCATGCAGCAATAAGGCGTGACTGCGACGGAGATGAGGCAGCAGTTATGCTTTTAGGAGATGTGTTGTTAAATTTTTCAAGAATGTTTTTGCCAAGCCACAGAGGCGGAACCCAAGATGCACCTTTAGTATTAAATGCAAAAATTGATGCAGGTGAAGTAGATGACCAGATTATGGATTTTGAAATAGTTCCTTCGGGAAACTATCCTTTAGAACTTTACAGAATGGCAGAACAGAGAAAACACTCTTCTGAAATAGATATTACTAATGTAAAACAAATTTTAAAGGAAGGGAAAAACCCTTTTGTTAATATTGGTTTTACTCATGACACTTCTGATTTTAATAAAGGTGTTTTATGTTCATCTTATAAGCTTCTTCCAACAATGCAGGACAAAGTTAAACACCAGATGGAATTAGTAGAAAAAATAAGGGCTGTGGACACTGCAGACACTGCAAAATTAGTTATTGAAAGACATTTTGTAAGAGATATGAGAGGTAACTTAAGGAAATTTTCAATGCAAGGATTCAGATGTGTAAAGTGCAACGAAAGTATTAGAAGGCCACCTTTGACAGGAGTCTGTCCTTCATGCAAAGGAAGAATTATATTTACAATACATGAAGGCGGAATAAAAAAGTATTTAGACCCTGCTATGGAACTAGCAACAAAATACAATCTTTCTTCATATATTAAGCAAAGCTTAGAGCTGACAAAGAGATACATAGACGCAGTATTTGGCAAGGAACAGGAAAAACAAAACCGGTTGGACCAGTGGTTTTGAGTTTTAATTTAGTTTTAATTTAAGAAACCTTCGCAAATTTTAAAAATGCTCTCTTTATGCCTGTTTTATGAAAATTGCAAAAGAAGCTTCCTCAAACAAACTAAATAGGAAAGATTTTTTGTGCTTAAAACTTCTAGGAAGAGTGCAAGGAGTTGGTTTAAGAAAAAAAATAAAAGATTTTGCAGTCAGGCAAGGCATTAAAGGGTTTGTCAAAAACAATCCTGACGGCAGCGTAACTCTTGTTGCAGAAGGGACTAAAAAAAACTTAGAAAATTTTATTGAATGGCTTAGCTCTAATCCAGGATTTTCTTTGATAAAGGAAATAAAAACAGAATCTTTTGAATCTATGAAAGGTTTTTCAAGAGGTTCAAAAAAGAAAACAAAATACAATGATTTTACAATAAAAAAAGACTCTTTTTTAAAAGACAAGATAAGCTCTTTTTTTAACTTGATAAGATTTTATCTTCAGAATTATCCAAAAATTAACACAAATACTCCGACTCATATTGCAATAATTCCTGACGGAAACAGAAGATGGACAAGAAAGAGAGGCTTGCCCACTACTTTCGGGCATAAATATGCCTCAAATTATGATAAATTTCTTTCTTTGTTCAAAGAGGCAAAAAAACAAGGAGTAAGGTATGTCTCTTTATG
>WAQV01000063.1 GCA_015520065.1 Candidatus Pacearchaeota archaeon
ATATTAATTCCAACATTGTCTCCTGCCTCTGCCTGAGGAAGTGTTTCATGGTGCATCTCAATAGTTTTTATCTCTCCTTCAATTCCATCTCCTGTTCTTCCAGGCAATACTATAACTTTCATTCCCTGCTTCATCACTCCTGTCTCAATCTTTCCTACAGGAACTGTTCCAATACCTGTGATTTCGTAAACATCCTGAACAGGCATTCTTAATGGAAGGTCTGTAGGCAACTCAGGTGCAGGGAAGTTGTCAAACTGCTCGAATATTGTAGGTCCATTATACCAAGGCATTTTGTCTGACTTCTTATATACATTGTCTCCCTGTAATCCTGAACATGCTATGAACTGAGTTTTCTCAGGGTCAATTCCAACACCCTTTAGAAGCTTTCCAACTTCCTCCTTAACTTCCTTGAATTTAGCTTCATCGTAATTAACAGCATCCATCTTGTTAATTGCTACTGCAAGGTTCTTTACTCCCATAGTTCTTAGCAACCATAGGTGCTCAGTTGTCTGAGGCTGAACTCCTGCAGGCGCAGAGATTACAAGGAACGCACAGTCTGCCTGAGAAGCTCCAGTGATCATGTTCTTGACAAAGTCCCTGTGTCCAGGAGCATCAATTATTGTTATCTGGTATTTCTGAGTGATTAGTTTTTTGTAAGCAAGGTCAATTGTAACACCTCTCTCTCTTTCCTCTTTAATTTTGTCCATAACATATGCGAACTCAAAACCAGCTTTTCCGTGTTTTTCTGCCTCTTCTTTGAGCCTCTTCATCTCTTGCTCAGAAACAGCTCCAGAATCGAACATTAGCCTACCAACTATTGTTGATTTTCCAGCATCAACATGCCCTACAAACACAACATTCATGTTTGGTTTCTCTTTAGCCATTTTTCCTATTGAAATTTTTAATAATGTAATGTTTAATAAAAAAATGGGTTTAAAAATCTTTCGTTTTTTTGAAGAATATCCTCGAAAAACCTATTGCTGAGAATTGCTGCAACCCTTTTACTTCCTTCTAATTATTATTCCTCTTGTTTTTGAGTATTCAATAACAATCCAAGTAGGGCCATCAATCTTGAGAACCCATCTCGGATATCCTTTATCTATAGAGTTAAGGTCTTCAATAATAATATTCTCTGAGAGGTCTATATTTTTGCATACTCCTCTCGCACTGCATACTTCTGCTTCGTTTCCAATCTTATATGGAATAGGACCATCTTTCAAATCGCAAATGCAGACGCATGATTTCTCTTCCCTGCATTGCATAGGATAGAGTTTTTCATATTTTTTTATACCATTTCTTATTGGAAACGCTATAAGGCCCCAATCATTTGGAGATTGCATAACCATCTCTCTGCTCTCTTTTATTTCATTAACTGTCTTAATCACTCCTACCAGCTCCTCGAGAGTTCCCTCTGCCTGTGAAAATCTTATATCTTTTATTATACCTTCAAAAGCATGTCCTGCAAGAGGAAATAGAAATAAAAGAGCTATAACTGCAAATATGACTCCAATAACTACTCCATTCATAAATCCTTTTTTATTTTTCATTGTCTTAAGCTTTGCATATTTTAGCTTTTATTTCAGCAGAGTTTTTTGTTATATAATAAGAGCTGTTTATCTCAGAGATGAGGTTATAGGCATCGGTTATTCTTTTATCATCTCTAACATCCTCTCTTTCATAATGTCTTCTGAGATTATCTTTGTCCATATAAAAAGGAGCAATAATAATTTGATTTTTCTTGTTTATGCCTCCTATATTTGTTAGCCCATTTATTTTAATAGCAATAAACAGGTTTGAATATCCTCTTTTTTTGACAACAACCAAATCAGAGCTTATTAACTCGTTTTCATGGCAACTTTCAGACGGCTTATCGTTCTGATTGCATCCATAAATTGTTCCTATTATCTCCTCTGAATAAGAATCTGATGCAGGCTTCACTACACTTACAATACTCTTATAACCTTCTTTTTTGCAGTCATAGACTTTTTGCTTGTTTTCCTCTCCTTTATCTCCTAT
>WAQV01000064.1 GCA_015520065.1 Candidatus Pacearchaeota archaeon
GATGTAAACATTATTATTTCTTTCACTCTCTCTTTGATTGTTTTATCAATCTGATAATTATAAAACTCTTTATCAGAGCCATCTGCCCTATAAGGAATCTTCCAAGGAGCAACAAGTATAAGTTTGAGAATTTTTTCTTGCTTTCTCCTAGCCAACGCACTAAAAAAGCGCAACCGCAACTATGACCAATCAAGATTGTATGCTCATCAACATTGTATTTCTCAAATTCTGATTTGAATTTTCCATAGTCAGGATTCCATGGAGTTGGCATAAGAGGTATCTCTGTTTTTATTCCTTTTGCTATAAGCTGGTTTTTTATCCAGGGTAGCCAGTGCTTATCATAAGTTCTGGTTTCAGGATTCATTTCCTTCTTAATATTTGAAGGGCATCCATGAATTATTACACATTTTCTTCTTCCCATTTTAATGTTTCTTTTTATTAAACGCTTTACAATAGTCGCAAGGTTAAGGAAAGATAAACCTTTCATCAGGTTTTGGAATATAAATTATGACAAAATCCTTATATCCTTTCTTTACTGATTCATTGTAGACCTTAACTATTTCCTCGTTATAGGTTATTACTTTCTTATCAGTAAATGATGGTATAGCGATATATTTTCCGTAATACTTTTCTGAATACTTTTCAACTAATCTACAGAGCATTTTTCTTGTCAAAAGAAATTTTCTTCTCTTTTCCAGTTTTCATATCTCTCAGTTTGAGTTTTTTTTCCTTTATCTCCTTTTCACCTATAAAAACAACCTTTGGAATGTTGTATGAATTCGCATATTCTAATGCCTTAGAAGGTTTTCCGTAAAATATTCTTGCTGACTTTCCACTCTTTCTCAGTCTCTGGGCTATTTTAATTGCCTCTTTGTCCTGATTTAAGGATATGATTAAATAACTTTCATCATCCACTTCAATATCAGCAAGGCTGCAAAGCCTCTCTATGCCAAAAGACGCCCCAAAACTTTCAGCCCTATTGACAACATATCTTCCACCGCTGCATATTGTTTCTTTCATTTTTTTTGTCTTAACTTCAAAAACACTGCCTGTGTAATAAGACAATCCTCTTGCCAGACTTGAAAGAAATTCTACCTCAACCCCATAAATCCTGCAGTATTTTTTTAATTCCTCAATTTCCTTGTATGATTCATACTTTTTGAAGAATTCTTCTTTTTGTTTAAATATCTCCAAAAGCTTTTCAGCTTTGTAGCTTTTGAGTTGCTTTTTCACCTCCTCATAAGGAAGCTTGTCAAGCTTGTCTATAATTCTTATTACGCTCTCTTTATTTTTAATTTTAAACTCATCTAAAATCTCATTTAGAAGTTTTCTGTTGTTTATATAGATAGTAAACTTAATTTTCATGGCATTCAGTATATCTCTAACCATTGCCAAAATCTCTGCTTCATCTTTTTCAGGAGTTTTAGAAAGACCAATTGTATCAGCATCTGCCTGAACAAACTGCCTAAACCTGTTTGCTGAAACAGGCTCGTCTCTGAACACAGGACCAATCTGGTATCTCTTGTATGGAAGCTTCTTATTTTGTGCAATTCTCTTTAACTGAAATGTAAACTCATATCTTAAAGCAAGCTTTCTCTTGCCTCTGTCTTGCAGTTTGAAAATGTCTGAGACTGCTTCATCCTGAGGATTTTCCCCTCTTACAAATTCCTCATACTCAATCACAGGAGTTTCAGCAGGCTCAAATCCATACACTCTGAAAAACTCTGCAATTATGCTTTTTATTTTCTCCCTTTTTTTTGCTTCCTTTCCAGTATAGTCATTAAATCCTTTAACTCTTTCAGTCTTCATCTTTATTAATAAGAAATCTTCTTTTTAATAATTTGCTTTCCAAAAAATGAACTATCTTTTTATTTCTCAATTACTGTCTTATATCCTGTGCAATCTCCAATTGCAGAACATATATTTTGCATCTTGTTTTCCCAACCACTTCCAAGGCATTCTTTATTCTTTTTCACTTTCTTTCCTCCAAGGAGACCTTTTTCATATACCACTTCACACTGAGTTGAGGCAGCTGAGCAAATTGCAGCAGCATCGCTTTCAGTGTCCCAGAAACCCAGTCCAGGAGTGAATTCAGGAACGCATTTGATTTTCTGTCCAGGTGATACTCCTCCGCTGACACTTACCTCTCCCAATGCACCATAAGCTTTTCTTGACACCCCTTCTCCTATCCACACACAATCTCTTTTATCCTTGTTCTCGCAATCTTTTTTGCTTTGCTGTGCTATGCAGTCTTGCCACTTGTTTACTCTGCATGCTGCTGTTTTGAAGCCATTCACTTCATCTTCTATGCAGATTTCCTGCCTGTAATCTGCGCAAGGCTCTATAGTAATCTCTCCATTATAGCAAACTCCTCTGAAATATCTGCTTCCAGGAAGGTTCTTGTCAGCACCTTCGGATTTTATGCAGAATGTCTCTCCATGCCTGTATTTTTTTCCTTCATACTTGCAGTCAAGGCTTCTGCATATGAAGTTTCCGTAGTTAGGCTTTACTCTGTCTTTACCTCTCTCGTAAGCTTTGCAGGTGCTTCCAAGGAAATAATCGCAGTTTCCGCATGTTGCAGAGTTTTTGTTTCCTTCAGGGTCATTAAAACCGCAGCTCTCTTCCTTGCTTACAATTCTTGACCAATAGCTTTTATCTCTTATTTTCCTTGCATCATAGATATTTGCTATATTTCCGCAAGTATCTACAAAATAAACTTCATCTCTTCCTTCAACGCATGTTGTTTTCTCACTCGGTCCGCAGTTTGTTCCTAATTCCTCAGCAGAGCATAAAACTCCTTCATAAAACTCAGTGCTTCCAGCTCCAAGGGTTTTTTCCATTTCCTGGCACTCTTTTCTTGTTGTGAATTTGCAGGTTCTCTCAAACTCTCTCTCAAAGACGCACGCTCCTTTCTCTTGAGATGTTGCAGTCGCTATGCATTCTATCTCACTTCCAACATTTGTTTTGAAATTAATCTCCAGTCCGTAAATTGCAGAAAGCCTTTTGCATCTTGTCTGCGTTACAAATGCTGCCTGGTCTCCCATAACGCAACATCCTAACTGGCACTGAGGTATTTCATCTGAAGTGCCTTCAATCCATACTCCTCCATCAGACTTATCTCCATCACCATTAGGGTCTTCGCATACTTTTTGAGGGGTATTCTCCATGCATATTCCTTCCTGGCTGTCAACACAAGTCCCAAGCTTGCAGTAAGATGTAGCTTCGCATGAAGCAGGAACTTTTCTGTAATCGCTATCGCACTTATCCATAGGAGCATTCTGGCACCATGCTCCATCAACTGTTTTTTCGCAGCAATAAGAAACCTCAACAGCATTTGCAATGAGTATATTGTATATAAAGATAGCTGCTAAAAAACAAACCATAATAAACATTGCTTTCATTTTGCTATTCATTTTATCCTCACCCTCTTTCTGATTTTATCAATAAAGCTATCTATTATATTCATTTTTTTAATTATTTTAAATATATCTTTTTTTCCTAGTTCAAAATAAGAGTGTGCTATTATGTTTCTGTAGTTTATTAGTTCAATTATCTCTGATGCCTCTTTCTTATTCATTACTCCTGCTTTTGATAGTTTTTCAAATATCTCAGAATATCTTGAAGGCATACCTATATCTTCTTTAATAAGTATCTCTTCTCCTAGATCAATAACTCTATTAAGCACAGAAAAACAGAGCATTGATGCTGCATAAAGATTTTTTGAGTTATCTAAATCCTTAATATCTTTTATTTCCAGGCCCTCAAGCTCTTTTTTATACATTTTTATATCTTGTATTATCTTGGAAATTTTCTCTATGTCATACATCCTACCGTCTCCCTGCAGTGCTTATTGATTATGTATTTAAAATCAAGATAGTTTTTTAGTGTCCTGATTTTCAGTTCACTAATAAATTGAACATCTTTTAAAACAAGAGGTTTACCTTCTCTGAAAATCCTTATCTTTATCCAGATAGGGAGTTCATTAAAAAAAGAGATATCTAAATTGTCAGAGAGATATTTTCTTGCTGAATTTTTTTCTTTTTCATTTAAATTACCTATAATGCATAAATCTATATCTGAAAGAGCATGAAAATTACTTCTTGCATAACTTCCAAAAAGATATACAGCTTTGACACTCTTAATTTTTGATATACTCTCTGCTATTTTTTGTATCTCTTCAGGTTTTGTTATTACTTTGACTTTATTTTCCATTTTTACACTCCGTAAACTTTATCTGCTCCGTATCCTGCAGGCCATGCAACGCTTCTTGATGCAAACTGCAATACATCGCCTGTATTTCTGTCAGTTAGTATGTATATTGTTGTCCCGTCTGACTGCTTTTTCTTTTCTACTTTTAAATCATGGTAGTAATTCATATATACTGTTGTTTCAGCATCTCCATAACGAGCCTCCCAGTTCAGGATGCTGTTTGCAATCCCTATCAACTCATAAAGATTATTATTAACTATAACTTTTAAATTTTCATATTTCTTTGCTGCTTCCTCACCTTTGCTTAATGAAATGCTGCTGTTGGAAAAAGTTACTGCTATTATCTTTGGTAAAAGTTCCACTTCCATAACCCCTCTGTTTAGACTTACGCTGTAACCTTTTTTCTCAAAACTCTCTTTTAAGAAAGACATGCATCCTTCTGCTTCATCTCTTATAACATTTTTAATTTCATTTTCAATATGCCTTTTAAGCATCGGTTGTTGCATTACGCATGTTTTATAGTATTCTTCAGTATAGCACAGATACTCTATCTTTGTATTGTTGTAGTTATAGTAAAATCCAGGATTAATGCTTCCTCCTTGTTTTGCTGCTGTGCTTGCAGCTTCCTGTATTTTGTCTTCAAGGCACTCTTGAAGCACCTGCACAGGATTTTTTTCACTAAAGTCAAGACTGCTTTTTATTGAAGGATAAAAGTAATACAATATTATAATAAGCACAATCAGAGATATGGCTATAATTACAAATACTGTAACCTGCGCTTTTTTATTATCTGATACAGGTAAACCTTCCTCCAACCTCTTTTTCATACTCATTAAAGGAAATTTCAATTTATAAATATTTGTTAACTCAGCAGTGTTTATAATTGATTTATGTTATACAGAGCTTGCAGATATTATTATTGTGCATCCTGAGTTTCCATACAAGTCCTCGCATTTTATGTGATACACTGCTCCTGGATTCCATTCTGCTGTATGCTCTGTGGAGTATGCAACTGTCATTGATGTAGCGTTTTCCTCATTGAAGTTGCATCTGTTAAAATCATAATAGCACTTTGCTTTCTCGTCAGTTATTAGCTTAAGATAGCTTCCATCATGATATGCTCTTACAGCTACTGGAGCATCAGTGTCAAGCTTTAATGTAAACTCAACACTTGTTTCTGCAATATTTCCTGCACTGTCCTCACATTTTACAGGAATGCTGAATCTTCCCTCGTACAGGCTTAAGCTCTGCTTATGAGTTGTTGAGAGTGTTTCTATAAACTCAATCCAGTCTCCTGCCCACTCGTAATAACAGGTTGCAATTCCATCGTCAGAGCCTCCTTCTGTTTCAATCTCTAAGTTTACTGTTATTGGCTCTACACCACCTTTAACCTCTCCGCTTGGAGATGCAGATGTTATATTTAGTGTTTCCTCTGAAACATAAAGAGTATATAC
>WAQV01000065.1 GCA_015520065.1 Candidatus Pacearchaeota archaeon
ACACGCGTAAGATCGTCGGCAGCGTCAGATCTGTATAAGAGACAGGCATACATGGATACAATTGCAAAATTATTGTAATTGATTGCAAAAAAAGGATAAACTTTTTACTTAATTTTAAATTTTCTCTTTATTTTATCCTTCATTTCCTCTTTTCAACAATATTTCTCGGATTAATTTTATTATTTTTTTATCTATAGTCTTCAAATGAAAGAGGTGGTAATTTATGATACTACTTTAAGAGATGGGGAACAGATGCCGGGAGTGGTTTTTACTAAAAGCCAAAAACTGGAACTTGCAAAAAAATCAGCAGATTTTGGTTCAGACATAATAGACTTAATGCCTGCAGTTTCAAAAACAGAAAGAGAGATAACTGAGATTTTAGCAGGAACTCTAAAAAACAAAGTGCTTGCTGCTACTATGATGGACAAGAAGCATATAGACCTTGCTTATTCTTGCGGTGTTGGCAGGGTAATTCTTTTTACCCCAGTTTCAGATATTCATCTCAATAACAAGCTAAAGGTTTCAAGAAAAAAGAATCTTGAAAATAGTTTAAGGTGCTTGGACTATGCGCTGGAAAAAGGGCTAAAAGTAAGCTTTGCTGCAGAAGATGCAACAAGGGCAGATATCTCTTATTTAATTGACTTTATTAATGCAATGGAAGGAAAGATAGATTACTTCATTCCTTGCGATACTTTGGGAGTTTTAACTCCATGGCAGACTTATAAATTTATAGGAAAGCTTAAGTCTGAAACAGATTGCAGACTCGGCTTGCATATTCATAATGATTTTGGGCAGGCTACTGCCAATACTTTAGCAGGAATTGAGGCAGGAGCAGAGCTTTTTTCTGGAACATTTACAGGGATTGGAGAGAGAGCAGGAAACGCTCCAATAGAAGAGGTTATTGTTTCTTTGAGGTTTCAATACGGAATTAAACTTCCTGTAAAATATAAAATGCTGCATGAAATCTGCTCATTGGTTGAAAAATATTCAGGAGTGGCTCTTCAAAAACACAAGCCAGTCTCAGGAGAAAACGCGTTTTCCCATGAATCAGGAATACATGTTGACGGAATTTTAAAATATCCTCCAAACTATGAAAACTTTAATCCAGAGATGATAGGCAGAAAAAGAAGAATTCTTTTTGGAAAGCATTCCGGAACATCAGGGCTTAAATACTTTTTTGGAAACAGGTTTAATGAAAAAGAATACTCTCATATAATTCAACAAATAAAAACTCTGTCAGAATATGAGAAAAGAGCATTTTCTGAGGATGAAATAAAAGAAAGATTTTCCATCCTTGGAAGATAACAATAGTTTAAATATTATTCATTTTTGGATTTTTTATGAAGATTAAAGAACTGCTTGTAGAAGAAAGACCTCGGGAAAAGATAAAAAAATACGGGCCTTCTGTTTTAGGAAATTCTGAATTAATAGCCCTTATTCTTGGTTATGGCTCAAAACAGAAAAGCGTTCTCGAGATATCAAATAAGCTTTTAAAAAACTACAGCTTGAACTCTCTTTCAACACTCAGCATTTCAGAACTTACTAAAAATTTCGGAATTGGTGAGGCAAAGGCCTGCAAGATAGTAGCATGTTTTGAGCTTGCAAGAAGGCTTGCATCTTTTGTTCCGCAAGAAAGACTCACAGTCAATAATGCAGAAGATGTTGCAAGAATACTCATTCCTCAGATGTCTTACCTTAAAAAAGAGAATTTTAAAGCAGTTTACCTGGATTCAAGAAGGAGAATTATAAAAGATGAAACAATCTTTGTTGGAAGCATGAATTCTTCAATAGTTCATCCCAGGGAGATTTTTGAGCCTGCAATTACTGAGGGAGCAGCAGCCATAATACTAATCCACAACCATCCTTCAGGAGACCCGGCTCCAAGCAAAGCAGATATTGAGATAACAAAACAGCTTATAGAGTGCGGAGAGATTTTAGAAATAGAAGTTTTGGACCACTTGATTATAGGAGGGAACTCTTATTTCAGTTTTAGAGAGGAAGGATTCTTAAACACCTAATAAACACTATTCTTCCTCAAGAATTTCATCTTTAACAACTTTTCCTTTCTCAGTTAGCTGATAAAGCCTTCCGGTTTTGTCCTCAGGATTGAGGAGTTTAACAAGATTGTGTTTCCTAAACTCATTTAGAACTTTTGAAGTATGGTTTAGTGAATATCCGGATTTCTTTGATATCTCTGTAGGAGTTTTTGTTCCAACAATATGAACTATAATCTCTCTTCTTTGCTTGCCTCTTTTAACCCAGCTTAACTCTTTAATATACTTTTTACTTTTAGAACTGCTTTTAGAGGTCATACTCTAAAAACCTACTATTCCAATAATAAGCTTACTATAAATCTATTACAGATATATACCAAAAAACTTATATATAATGCTCTTTTTAATTTGTTATGAAAGTAAAGATTAGAAAATTTCTTAATCTGGATGACTGCCAAAAGTTTGCAAACGAGTTCTGCTCAAAGAACGATGTCTTTAAACTTGACATAATCCCGGTATCTGGAAAAGGTCCTGCAGAGATGGTTTATATTGTGGTTTTGCAGTATTCTTAGATGGAAATAGTTTCTTCTGAAATAAATCCTTCTTTCTTTGGATAAGATTTCCTGATTTTTATCTGGAATATGTCAAAAATAAGATATAGGAATCAGGCATCCTACAAAAATATAAAATGCTTGCAAGAATAACTGTTTTTTTACTTTTAATTGGAATTTACTTTTCAACAACAGTAAGCGGCGGAATTACAGGGGTCTTAAAAGAAGAAAGGCTTCCAAAGCAGCTGTTTGACATACAGCTTCAACTTGAAGATACTTTAGTTTATGTTGGAGATCCTATAATTGCAAGAGCAATCTTTGAAAGTTTTGGCACTGAACCAACTCCTGTAAATCTTACTTTTCTCATTATCAATGAAAAAGGAGAGATTTTCTATAAAGAAACAGACTCAATAACAGTTGAAACAGAGAGAGTATTCACAAAGAAAATAGAGAATCTCTCTCTTAAGAAAGGGAAGTATATCTTAATTTTGAGAACTCTTTACAACGAGGATGTAGAAGACGAGTTTTGGAAAGAATTTAGAGTAAAGAAAAAGATTAAGTTTTCACTGAGACAGCTTTTTGATATAGATTTCAAAATAGAGAACCCTGTTGTAAAAGAGGGAGGTTTCCTATATACGCGAGTAATCTTTGAAAGTTTTGGCACTGAACCAACTCCGGTAGATATGGATTTTACTATTTTGGATATTGAAGGAAAAGAGATTTATACAGAAACAGATTATACTGTAGTAGAAACAGAGAAGGTTCTTCCAAAAAAATTTAATCTTAGAGGATTTGAACCAGGGAAATACACTATTATCTTAAGGACAGTATATAATGTAAACATTACAGATGAGTTTAAAAAAGAGTTTGAGATAAAGAAAGCTCCTTCGTATAAAAAATGGTTTTTTGCATCATTTTTCCTAAATCTCCTTTTCTTATTCGTTATTGTTTTGGCATTATCAAGGAAATTAAACTATTACAATAGAGAAAAATGAAGTTTACATCTCTTTTTATGGCATCGTTCTTCATTTTAGCGCTAGTTGGAAGCAGTCTGACTTTGGCATATTCTGTTGAGTTGTTTAACTCTAAACTTCTATCCCATGTAAGGCAACACTTGGATGATGTTTCAAAAGCATATGCAGATTTGGTATATATGTTCTTGCAAACAAAAAAAGAGAGAGCCATAGATTTTAGCTCAGACGGTTTTATAAAAGAGAGTCTCTTGAAACTTAAAAACAGTTCAGTGAATTATACTGAAGCTATAAGAAGACTCAACTTTCATTTAACAAATAATAAACTTCCTTTGGATAAAGATTTCTATGCTGTGATGGTTTTTGATGCAGAAGGCAACCTTGTCGGAACAACAAATCCAACTAATTCTAGCCGCATTCCCTACTCAGAGATATCTTCAATAAGCAAAGAAGTTTTTTCAAAAGGCCTGGAAGCACCTTTTGTAGGAGAGGTTATCTATGATGAAGATGCCAGAAGAAAAAGCATTATTGTTTCCGCGCCAATTTATGACAAAGATGTTTTTTTAGGAGTAATTGTTATAAAGATTCGTTCTGAGAGCCTCTCAAAGATTACTGAAGGAAAAACTTTTCTGGGAGAAAGCGGAAACCTATACATTGTTAATAAAGATCTTTTTCTTATAACTCCATCTAAATTTCTTAAAGGAGAGAATAAAGGAGTTTTAACGCAAAAAGTAGATACTGAAAACACGAGAGAGTGTTTTGAGGATGGAGAAAAGTATTACGACCCTGTTTCTAAGAGAATGAAGGAACATACAGATAAAATCCTTATATTTGAGGATTATCGTGGAGAAGAGGTTTTAGGAACCCATGAGTATATAGGGGAAATGGGGTGGTGTTTAATTGTAGAGGTTGACAGAAAAGAAATTCTTCTTCCAGAGAAAGAAGAAGTATTTTTTCACTATTTTGTTTTTCTAAGCATAATCATTGTTATCTTTTCCTTATTGGGATACTTGATTGGAAATCTAATGGATAGAAAATATTCTATCAAGAAACTAAAATGAAACTTAGAGATATAATAATCGGAGTATTTTTTAGCATTTTCTTTATAGGAGGTTCTATATTTGCAGGAAGCTTTATACTGATTGACAGCATATATTTAAACAAAGTTAATTCCGACTTAAAGAATGTTTCTATTAAGTATGGAGAGCTTGCCTCAAGCTTTTTAGAACTTAAAAGAGAATTTCTTGTGAAAATGTCTGATGAAGTATATACAGATGACGGAGAATCAATATATCTAAGCGACTCTTTTATGGAAACTCTGAATAAAGAAGATATCTCGAGGGTGATGATATTAAACAGAGAGGGATTTGTTGTTTTTTCTTCAGATATAGAATCAATAGGAAAGAAAGTAATTAATAAAAATCTCATTGATGAAAAAAAGAGCTTTTCAGTGAGAGATGTTTTTAAACAAAATGGAGAAGTGTATGTAACTCTTTCTGCTCCAATAATTGCTAAAGATAACGAATTCCTTGGAATAATCTTGGCAGACTTCTCTATTGAAGAACTCAATAATTTAATCGCTATCAAAGATAAAGAGTTTTCTATAAAAGTAAATATTGTGGACAGAGAAGGGTTTTTGATAGCAAGCTCAGATAATAGAAAAAAAGACTCTATTTTAGTGCAGAGAATAAACACTCTTAATTCGAGAAACTGCTTTGAGAATAAAAGCTATTATCCAAATATAATAACATTTCTAAATTTTGATGGAGAAGAAAGCTTGGGAACTTCTTATTATATAGATATGTATGAGTGGTGCGTGCTTACAGAAGCACCTCTGAGATCTACTTCTACTTTAAACATTAAAAATAAGCTGGTATTATATCTTCTAATAGGAGCAATGTTTTCAGTAATTTTTGTTCTATTTTTTATGGAAAGTTCAATAGATGAAAAAAGCTTTTTTAAAATATTTAAAAAAGAACTAATCTACTTTAAACCTAGAG
>WAQV01000066.1 GCA_015520065.1 Candidatus Pacearchaeota archaeon
CTATGTTGAAGAAATAAAAGGAGAAGTTAAAGAAATATATCTTGACACATCTCTCGCAAAAAAGGAGCTTGGATGGGAGCCAAAAGTATCCATAAGAGAGGGGTTGGAAAAAACAGTTGAACATTTTAAAAAAAAGTATTTATAAATCTCCTAATTAGAAAATGTTGCCATTGAAACATCTCTTTCTTGCAGTTATCTTTTCACTGGTATTGTATCTGATATTTCCAATAATACCTTTAAAATATATCGGAATAATAATTCTTTCGTCAGTGTTAATTGACATTGATCATTATTTGTACTATGTTTTTAAAAAAAGAGATTTTAGTTTATCGAGCTTTAAAAATGCTTACAGATGGTTCATAGAAACTGAAAGAAAGACCCTTCTTTTGCCAAGAAAAGAAAGAGAAAAAGTTTATGGAGGGTTCTGCTTTTTGCATGGAGTTGAAACCCTTGGAGTTTTGCTGATTTTGGGGATGATGATAACAAAAATATTCTTCTTTATTTTTATTGGATTTGCGCTTCATCTTCTAACAGACATTGTTCATGGAACAGTTTACAGAGACAGAATTGACAGAGTTTCGGCAATATATGACTTTTTTAAATTTAAAAATCTTAAATTAGTTAATGAATAAAATGAAGAACATTAAGAAATCTTTTGTGAAAAACTCTTTTTGGGCGTTTATAAGTATGATTTTAAATAGAATTGGAGTATTAGTGCTGACAGTGATTCTCGCGAGGTTTCTAATGCCTGAAGGATATGGGTTGTATGCGTTAACTCTATCTGTAGCAATGATATTCTATGTGTTTGAAGATTTAGGAGTTAATGCTACATTAATGAGGTATGTTTCTGCTGCATTAAAAAGAAATAAAAAACAAGTTTCGTCTTATTACAGATATCTTCTTAAGATAAAATTGTATCTAAGCGTAGTAATCTCCTTAATCTTTCTGATACTCTCATATCCATTAGCTTATTATGTTTTCAATAATCCAAAACTTTTTGCTCCTTTTGTCGCTGCTTCTGCTTATATTTTTATACTGTCTATTGAAAGTTTTCACAGCTTTATATTCTATTCTATAGAAAAAGTAAGATACTTCAGCATAAGAGAGAGTCTTAGTGCAATGCTAAAGCTGATATTTGTAACCACTCTATTTTATACTGTTGCTTATGCACATTACATTTTAGGAGTATTCATATCTTACTTTTTAGTAAGTTTGATTGTACTAGCATATTCTCTATACTATACTAAAAAATTTGTTCCTGAGTTGTATGAAAAACCTACTATTAGTATAAATAAGAAAAAAGTGAGAAAGTTTGCAGAATTCTTGACAATAGCGTCGCTCTCAGGAGCATTTCTGTATTATATTGATTCTATAATTATAGGAATGTTCACTTCTCCAGAATATGTCGGATATTATAGAATTGCTCTTTCTCTTGTCATAAGCACTACAGCATTCATAGATTTCCCACATTTGGTATTATTGTCTGTTTTCTCAAAAATGAAAAATAAAGAAGCTGCTAGAGCTTTCTCAACAGCATTCAGGTACTTTTTCATATCTGCATTTCCAGTGATTGTTGGTATAATTCTCGTTGGAAAATACATAATAGGAATGCTATTTGGATACAGTTATCTCCCAGCTGCACTGCCCCTTTATTTTTTATCAATATCAATATTTCCTATGAGTATGGCGGGGATATTCTTGTCTTTTTTCTCTTCGAAAGAAAAGCCAGAAATACCTGCAAAAATAATTATGTTTACAGCACTGATAAATATAATATTAAATGTCTTGCTAATCAACCTTTTCTTGCTAATATCTCCTTTATGGGCAACAGTAGGAGCTGCAATAGCCACACTGATTAGCTGGACATTTTACTTTGTTTTCTCAGCGCATTCTGCAAAAAAAGAATTTAAAGATTTCTACATTCCAGTAAAAGAAGCTGTTAAACCTTTAATTGCAAGCGCTGTAATGGGAATATCTCTATGGTATGCTTTGACTCTCATAAAAGATATGAATCTTATCTGGGGAATTACATTGATACTGTCAGGGGCTGCAGTTTATTTTGCAACGATGATTGCTATTAAAGGCTTAAAAAAAGAAGACATTGATATAATAAAGATTTTGCTGAAAAGGAGTTAAACCTTAAATTCAGTAATCTTTCCGGATTTGTACTTTGACAAAAATTTAGCTATCCTTTCAAAAAGTCTGAAATTGTCTAATGTTTCCATAGTTAAAGGATGTATAAGCAAAACGCTCGGAATTTTCTTTTTCTCGTTTTCAGCAACTCTTTTTTTCAGTATTTCAAACCACTCTTCTGGTTTTATTCTGCCTTTAGTGCAGCTTGCAAAAGGGTCTCTGTTTTCAGGCCTAAGCATGCCGTAAGCAATAGTATTTTGGTCAACAGGAATATTTATCGGCATATGAATAATCCCTTCTCTCTCAAACGGCTTTTGCTCACCTAAAAGGTCTGAAACATGGGTTACTCCTGCAGATTTAAGAATCTTAAATGTTTCATCATTCGATGCAAAAGCATGCGTTCTCCAGCATTTCATTTTTAAGCCAAATCTTTCAAAGGTTTTTTTTGTCTTAAAAATGTCTTTTTTCTGGAAGTTTTTAGAGCCGTAAACACATCCGAACAGTTTTCTGTTGATATAGCTCTTAAAAATGTTCATATTTCCAAAATTATTATAAGTATGACCTCCTAACTCAGTATCAAATTTTAAAAGTGTTTCAATTTTAGAAGGATGCTTCTCAAGACATATTCCGTTTACAAACAATGTAGACCTTATCTTATATTTTTTCAGAATCTCCAGATACCTTTTAGCAGAATCTAACTCACTATTTCTGGCTTTCTTCTGCTCCCAATTCCCTTTTATTTCTGAATGAACATCTGCAGTAAGGTATATCATTCTATCTCCTCAATTTTTTGTGAGTTATACGAAGGAACAATATCTTTAATTATATCTATAACAGAACTTTCATCTCCTTTTTCA